>CAZDIF010000589.1:0-1846 GCA_964505365.1 uncultured Actinomycetota bacterium | reverse complement strand
CGACTTCCTCTTCGACGCCCACGGCGCCGACGACGGCGGTGACCGCGACCGCCTCGACCAGTTCGCCCACGCCTTCTACGCCGAACGGCGGGCGGAGCGCATCGACCAGGTGCTGCGGACCTCCGGCAGCCAGCTCGGGGTCCCGGAACCGCTGGGCGCCCCGGACGAGTACGGGGACGTCGACGGCGGCCTCGAGGTCGGCGACCTCACCGAGGTCCGCTGGGCCGCCAGCCGCTCCGGCCGCCACCTCCACCTCCTGGCCCGCGTGGCCAACCTCACCGACCCGGCCCGGCTGGGAATCCTCCTCCTGGCAGACACCGGCAGCACGCACGACAACGACACCGACCACGCCGTCGGCCTCGGCACCGACCTGACCACCCGGCGGTTCGACCGGGCGGTGCTGCTGACCGCCGACGGGATCGAGGCACGGGACGTCGCGACGGGGTCTCCCCTCCCCCGCCGCGGCGCCGAGGTGGCCGTCGACGCCGACGGGTGGACCAACGCGCTGGAGGCCCGCCTGCCCACCAGCCTCGTCGCCGACGGACCGGCCCGCGGCGCCAACCTCGACGTCGCGGTCGTCGCCGGGCGGGTCGAGGACGACGGGTCGTTCACGCCGCTGAACGCCGCCTACCGGCACGCCGAGCCGGTGGAGATCTGGAACGACCGGCTGCAGGCGCTGGACCTGCTGGCGGGCACGGTGGACCGGTTCTCGTCCGGGCCGATCGCCGTGGCCGACCTCGCCGGCGGGCGGACCCAGCCGATGGCCCACCTCGGCGCGGGCTACCACGAACGGCAGCTGACCAGCAGCGACACCATCTCCCGCGAGTCCGGCCGCAACGGGATCCTCCAGCCGTACGGCATCTACGTCCCGACCGCGTACGAGCCCGGGACCACGCTGCCGATCACCTACTGGCTGCACTACCGGGGCGGCAAGGCGCACTCGGGGGTCGTGATCAATCCGCGGCTGGCCACGCAGCTGGGCGAGGAGCCGGGCCACCTCGTGGTGTTCCCGCACGCGCGCGGGACCTCGGAGTGGTACGTGACCGAGTCCCACCAGGACGTGCTCGAGGTGATGGCCGACGTGGAGGCACTGCTTCCCGAACGTGATCCGTTGCGTCGGTACGTGTCGGGGTACTCGATGGGCGGGTACGGGTCGTGGCTGTTCGCGACGCTGTACCCGGACCGGTTCGCCGCCGGGTTCGTGCAGTCGGGGGCGGTCACCCAGGGCGCCTGGCTGGGCGGTGGGCCGGACGACGAGCCGGACCCGTTCATGGGCCAGGGCTGGATCGAGGCGAACGACGGCGACGCGCGGGCGCAGCTGACCTACCGGGCGCTGGACAACCTCCGCCACGTGCCGTTCGCCATCGACCACGGCACCAACGACGAGCTGGTGCCGGTCACCGGGCTGGAGCGGATGGCGGCCCGCCTGACGGAGCTGGGCTACGAGCACCGGTTCACCCGGCTCCTCGGCTACGAGCACTTCTCCCAGGCGGTGGTCGACGAGTGGGCCGACGGGGCGGCGTACCTGTCCCAGCACGAGGTGGACCCGAACCCGCGCGAGGTGACCTACGCGGTCGTGCCCGTGCTGACGTGGGCGCTGAACCACGTGGACCCGCCGGCGGGCGCCGAGTTCGACTTCCGCCCCGACGGGGCCTACTGGATCGACGAGGTGGCCGCGAGGGACGTCGAGGTGGTGGACGAGGCAACGGGCCGCCCGGCTGACGGAGCGAAGGCGCTGGTGCAGGCGGTGTCGGAGGCCATCCCGGCTCCGGCGGAGGTCCCGGTGGTGGACACCGGCGTGGCCAGCCCGCCGGGGCACTCCACGCCGTACGTGCGCAGCGGCCTG
>CAZDIF010000588.1:0-1855 GCA_964505365.1 uncultured Actinomycetota bacterium | reverse complement strand
GCAGGACCGGGCGGCGCTCCTGCTCGCGCTGGCGACGGAGGTGACCGCCTCGCTGGACCTGCAGGAGGTCCTCGACGCGAGCCTGCACGCGCTCCGACGCCTGTTCGACTTCGGTGGCGGTGCGATCCAGCTGGTCGAGGAGGGCCACCTCGTGGCTGCCGCGACCGACCCGCCCATGGCCCCCGAGGCACGCACCGTCCGAATCCCGGTGGGCGCGGGCGTGTCCGGCAGGATCGCGTCGACCGGCGAGCCGATCTACATACCGGACATCACCGTCGACGAGCGGGTGCATCCCGACGGGCGGGCCCGGGGCGTCAGTTCCGGGGTCCGCAGCTACTTCGGGGTCCCACTCATCCTCGGCGGGGCCCCGATCGGCGTCATCCAGGTCGACGACCCCCGGGTGGATGCCTTCGGCCAGGACGTCCGCGACCTCGTCCTGGCGTTCGTCCCGACCATCGCCGCGGCGGTGCAGAACGCCCGGCTGTTCGACCAGGAGCGCGCCGCACTGCACAACCTCGAGGAGGCCCAGCGGCTGAAGGATCAGTTCCTCGCGGTGGTCACCCACGAGCTGCGGACCCCGATGACCACCATCCTCGGCTTCGCCGACACGCTCAGCCGGCGGGCAGACGACCTGCCGGCCACGGAGGTCGCAGCACACGCGGCACGGATCGTGGTTGCCGGCCAACGGCTGCAACGCATGCTCGAGGACCTGCTGATGGCCGCAGGGTTCGAGCATGCCTTCCTCGACGTCACGGTCGCCGCCACCGATGTCGTCGAGGTCGTACGGCTGCTCGCCACCGACGACCCGGGGGCGAGCACGAACCTGGTGCTCGACGTGCCGGACCAGCCGGTGTGGGCGCTGGCCGACCCGCAACGGCTGCACCAGGTCGTCGGCAACCTCGTCGACAACGCCGCCAGCTTCTCGCCGGAGGGCCAGCCGCTCGACCTGCACGTGCGAACGCGCGACGATGCCGTCGAGATCACCGTCGAGGACCGGGGACCGGGCATTCCCGACGACCTCGGCGACCAGGTCTTCGAGCTGTTCGTGCAGGGCGAGCCGTTCGCGAAGCGGTCGCGCGGCGGGCTGGGCATCGGCCTGTACGTCGTCCGCCGCCTCTGCGAGGCCATGGGCGGCGGCGTCGAGCTGATGCCACGGCCGGGCGGGGGGACCCGCGCGGTCGTGACGCTGCGGCCGGCGGCACCCACCGTGGACGGCTGACGTAGGCTGGCCGCCGCCGACGCCGTCCAGGGGGTGACCATGCCGTGGTACGCGATCGCGGCCGTCGCGGTCGTGGTGCTGCTGGCCGGCTGGGTCGTCCGGGCCTACAACCGCCTCGTCCGGCTGCGCAACCGGGTCGAGGAGGCCTGGTCCGGGATCGACGTGCAGCTGCAGCGGCGGGCGGACGTCGTGCCGAACCTCGTCGAGGTCGTCCGCGGCTATGCCGGCCACGAGCGCCAGGCCCTCGAACGGGTGGTCGAGGCCCGCAACGCCATCCGGCAGGCCCGGGGACCGCAGGACGCCGGGCGGGCCGACGACGCCCTCGAGGGTGCGCTGCGCCAGCTGTTCGCCGTCGCCGAGGCGTACCCCGACCTGAAGGCCTCCACGAACTTCCTGCAGCTGCAGCGGGAGCTGGTCGAGCTGGAGGAGGACATCTCGTTCGCACGGCGGTACCACAACGCGGTCGTGGAGGACCTCAACACCGCCATCCAGACCGTCCCCACGGTCCTCGTCGCCCGGCCCCTCGGGTTCACCGAGCGCGAGTACTTCAAGGCCGGTCCCGACGAGCGCGTCGCCCCGGACGTCGAGCTGTCCCCGTGACGCGACGGTGGCCGGCGCTCCTGCTCGTGGTCGTGG
>CAZDIF010000587.1:0-1858 GCA_964505365.1 uncultured Actinomycetota bacterium | reverse complement strand
ACCTCGCCGGCGCACTCGCCGACGCCCAGGTCGCCCATCGTGAACAGGCGGGCGTCGCTGAAGTCGACGAAGTAGTCGGGGTCCTCGTCGAAGCTCGGCGGCTGCATGTACGGCTCGAGCAGGGCGCGCAGGCCACGCTTGCCCTGCCGCTGGCTCCACTGCTCGAAGGTCTCGTCGCCCTCGCGGCCCGCCGTGTAGGCCTCGGTCAGCGCGTCGACGACGTCGGGTGCGTTCTTGCTGGGCACCGCACCGACGGCCATCCCGTACTTCTCGGCGTTGCCCTTCCGGGACCCGCCGAGCACGACCTGGAAGTGTGGCATCCGCCGGCCGTCGACCCCGCGGGCGTTGCCGTAGAAGCCGATGTCGGCGATGTGGTGCTGGCCACAGCTGTTGAAGCAGCCGGACACCTTGACGTTGAGGTCCTCGACCTCCTTGTCCAGCTGCGGCAGCTGCGTCAGCCGATCGCGCAGCACCCCGGCCAGGCCCCGGCTGGAGGCGATCCCCAACTTGCAGGTGTCGGTGCCGGGGCAGGCGGTCACGTCGGTGATCGTGCCGGCGCCGTCCACCGCCAGGCCGACCTCGTCCAGGGCCCGGTACAGGCCCGGCAGGTCCGCCTCGGACACGAACCGCAGCACGATGTTCTGCTCGACCGTGGTGCGCATGTTGTCGCCGGCGTAGGTCCGGGCGATGTCGGCCAGCGCGCGGGCCTGCTCCGAGGTGATGTCACCGAGCGGGAGGTTGACCGTGACGACGGAGTAGCCCTCCTGCCGCTGCGTGCGCACGTTCGAGTCGTACCAGCGGTCGAAGCCCTCCGGTCGCGGCTGGCCGTTGAGCGTCCCGGGGTCGCGCACCGGCGGGGCGGTGGTGACCGGCAGGTCCTCGCCGACCAGCCCGTGATGGCGCGGGTCGTACGGGATGGTGGCCTTCTCCTCGTCGACCAGCCGGCGGAACTCCTCGATCCCGAGCTTGGCGACGAGGAACTTGATCCGCGCACGGTTGCGGTTCTTCTTCTCGCCCAGCCGGGCGAACACCCGCGAGATGGCCTGGATCTCGACGAGGAAGTCCTCGACCGGCGTGAACTCGGACAGCACCTCGGCCTGGTGGGGGACCGTGCCCAGGCCGCCGCCGACGACGACCTTGAAGCCCTTGCGGCCGTCCTGGACCTTCGCGACGTAGCCGGCGTCGTGCAGCTGCACCAGCCCGCAGGCCTCCTCCTCGCAGCCGCTGAAGGCCGGCTTGAACTTGCGGCCGAAGTCCTGCACGTCCGGGTGGCCGAGGAGGAACTCCATCAGCGCCCGGGCGTAGGGCGACACGTCGAACGTCTCGCCGTGGCACACGCCGGCGAGCGGGCAGGCGGTGACGTTGCGGATGCTGTTGCCGCAGGCCTCGCGGGTGGTGACGCCGACGGCCGCCAGCCGGCGCATCAGGTCGGGCGTGTCCTCGATGTGGACGAAGTGCAGCTGGAAGTCCTGCCGCGTGGTCACGTGCAGGATCTCGTCCGAGTACTCCTCGGCGAGGTCGGCGATGACCTCGAGCTGCTCGGGCGACAGGCCGCCGAACGGCAGCTTGATCCGCTGCATGCCGGGGGCGTCCCACAGGGTGTCGGGGCCCTTGGTGGGCACGTCGGTCGACAGCGGCAGCTCGCGGGTGCCGTAGCCGTCGTGGCGTGTGCCGTTGTCGTACCGCTGCCCGTAGACGCCGCGCCGCAGGCGGGTCTCGGCGAACACCTTCTCGTCGAGGTTGCCCTGCTTGCGCAGCTCGACCTGCGCCTCGAAGTGGTCGATCTCCTCGGCCCACTCGGGCGTCATCTGGCCATCGAGCAGGTCCTGCCAGGAACTGGCGGTCATGGGGTACCCGG
>CAZDIF010000586.1:0-1870 GCA_964505365.1 uncultured Actinomycetota bacterium | reverse complement strand
CCACCCTCGACGTCCACGTCGATGCGGACGAACACCGCACCCACCTCGATGGTCTCGCCCGGCTCGCCGATCAGCTCCACCACCGTGCCGGCATACGGCGAGGGCACCTCGACCACGGCCTTGGCCGTCTCGATCGAGGCGACCTCCTGGTTGAGCTCGATCACGTCGCCCACCGACACGAGCCACTCGACGATCTCGCCCTCCTCGAGACCCTCACCGAGGTCGGGCAACCTGAAGTCCCTGATGTCGGACACGGTCGATGCATCCTCCCCGCGGCCCTCCGGCCGCGCGTCGTCACGGCCCGTCAGTAGGCCAGGGCCTCCTCGACCCGGTCCAGGACCCGGTCGACGTTCGGCAGCCAGAACTCCTCCAGCATCGCCGGCGGATACGGGGTGTCGAACCCGGTCGCCCGCAGCACCGGCGCCTCCAGGTGGTAGAACGCCTGCTCCTGGATCCGGGCGGCCAGCTCGGAGCCCATGCCCAGCGACTGGGCCGCCTCGTGCACCACGATCGCCCGGCCCGTCTTCTTCACCGAGGCGACCACCGTGTCGGTGTCGATCGGCGACAACGACCGCAGGTCCACCACCTCCAGCGACCAGCCCTCCTCGTCGGCCGCCTCGGCCGCCTCCATCGCCGTGCGCACCATCGGCCCATAGGCGAACACCGACACGTCGGTGCCCTCCCGGCGCACCACCGCCCGATGGGTGGGTTCGGTCTCCACCGGCAGGTCGGTGTCCGACTTCATCCAGTAGCGGCGCTTGGGCTCGAGGAACACCACCGGATCATCACTGGCGATGGCCTCGCGCATCATCGAGTAGCCGTCCTCGACCGTGCCCGGCGCCATCACCTTCAACCCCGCCGTGTGCGCCCAGTAGGTCTCGGGCGACTCCGAATGGTGCTCCACCGCCCCGATCCCCCCACCGAACGGGATCCGCAACGTGATCGGCAGCCGGATCCGGCCCCGCGACCGGTTCCGCATCTTGGCCATGTGCGACACGATCTGCTCGAACGCCGGATACGAGAACCCGTCGAACTGGATCTCGGGCACCGGCCGGTAGCCGTACATCGCCAGCCCGATCGACGTCCCCACGATCCCCGACTCCGCCAACGGCGTGTCGAACACCCGCTGCTCCCCATACATGTCCTGCAGCCGGTCGGTCACCCGGAACACCCCACCCAGCTTGCCCACGTCCTCGCCGAACACGAGCACCATCTCGTCCTCGGCCATCGCATCCATCAGGGCCTTGTTGATCGCCTGCGCCAACGTCCCCGCCATCAGGAGCCCCCTTCCTGCTGCGACGCGTCGAGCTCGGCCCGCAGCAGCTGCCGCTGGCGCTCGTAGTGGCCCGTGTCGTCCACGTACACGTGCTCGAACAGCTCCATCGGGTCACCGTGCGGCGCCTCGTAGATCTCGTCCCGCATCCGGGTGGCCTCGGCCTTGGACTCCTGGTCGACCCGGTCCTCCAGCTCGGTGTCCCACAGCCCCCGCTTGTCCAGGAACAGCTTGAACCGGGCGATCGGATCGGTCTCCGCCGCCGCCTCCAGCTCCTCCTCGCTGCGGTACCGGGTCGGGTCGTCCGAGGTCGTGTGCGCCTCCATCCGGTAGGTCAGCGCCTCGATCATCGCCGGACCGTCCCCGGCCCGGGCGCGCTCCACCGCCCGCTTCGTCACCGCATAGGTCGCCAGCACGTCGTTGCCGTCACACCGGTAGCCCGGCATCCCGTACCCGACCGCCTTGTGCGCCAGCGTCGGCGCGTGCGTCTGCCGCGACAGCGGCACCGAGATCGCATACTGGTTGTTCTGCACGAAGAAGATGCACGGCGCCTCGAACACCGCCGCGAAGTTCATCGCCTCGTGCGGATCCCCCTCG
>CAZDIF010000585.1:0-1872 GCA_964505365.1 uncultured Actinomycetota bacterium | reverse complement strand
ACGCGGGTCATCGTCGCCAGCAGCCGGTCGACCTCGGGGTCGACGGGTGGGAGCGGCTCGCTGGCGGCCACCGGCTCGGGTGTCGACTCCGGCGTGGTCTCGGGTTCCGCCGCCGGTGCCGGGTTGCTGGACGGGGCGGACGAGGATGCGGCCTGGGAGGTCGCCTGCGGCTCGGGCTCGGGTTCGGGCTCCGGTTCCGGCTCGGGTTCGGGCTCCGGCTGCGAGCTGGCACCGCTCGGACGGCGGAACACCTGCGTGACCCAGATCTCGGCCCCGCGCTTCTCCACGCCGACGCCCACCTGGGTGAAGTCGCTGTCGAGGATGTTCGCCCGGTGCGACGACGAGTTCATGAACCCGGAGTGGATGGCGCTGACCGACGGCCCCCGGCCCACGTTCTCGCCGAGCTTCTGCCAGCCCGACACCTCGTTGGGGAGGTTGGAGTTGTGGTAGATGCCGCCATCGTCCGCCATGCGGACGCTGTGTCGTCGGGCGACCGAGACGAGGTCTCCGGACACCGACAGCGCCGGCAGCCCCTGGGAGGCCCGCTCGCGGTTGATCGCCTGGACGAACTCGCTCTCCGCGCCCGCGTCGGCGCCGGCGTGGGCCGGGGCCGTGGGGACCACGAGCGTGACGAACAGGGCAAGGAGCACCGCGAGCGCGGTTCGGGCGTGCCGGGTCGTGGCGACGGGCATGGGGGCGGTGGTCTTTCGGGATCGACAAATGGCCGCCCACTTCATCGGCGCCCTTGCGGCCGCCCTTGAGCTCGGTCCAGCCGTTCGGCCCACGTACGGCCTTCACGTCCGCCACAGGCGGCCACCTCGTCCACATGGCCGGTGCCCGCATGCCCGGCGATAGGCTGCCGGCCCCCGTGCCCGCCGGTCCGTCCCGAGGAGTCCCGCCGTGTCCACGCCCGGCCATGATGTCGCCGCACGCCTGCGCGACACGGCCCGGCATGCCCCGGAGCGGGTGGCACTGGCCTGGCACGACCAGACGATGACCTACGGCGAGCTGGACGCGCGCGTCGACGCCGCGGCCGGCGGCCTGCAACGGCTGGGGATCGGGCCGGGGGACCGGGTCGCGATCGTGCTCGGCACCGTCCCCGCCTTCGTCGAGGCCTGGTACGCGGTCCTGCGGGCCGGCGCCGTCGCCGTGCCCCTCCACCTCGGGCTCGCGGCGGACGAGGTCGCCCACGCCCTCACCGACAGCGGCGCCCGCGTGCTGGTCGCCGGCGCCGCCGTGATCGACGAGGTCGTCGACCTCGCGACGGAGCTGGAGGTCGGCGTGCTGGTCGCGGGCGCGGAGGTCGCCCCGCCGGGCGCCACCCGCTGGCGCGACCTGATCGCCGAGGGCCACGAGCCCACCGAGGTCGACCGGGCCGCCGACGACCTCGGGGCGATCGTCTACACCTCTGGCACCACCGGGCGGCCGCGCGGGGCGATGCTGACCCTCGGCAACCTCGCCGCGAACCAGGACCAGTCGCTGGCCGGGCGCTTCCGCGTGACCGGCGACGACGTCGTGCTGCTGGTGCTGCCGCTGTCGCACATCTACGCCCTCAACGTCGGGCTGGGGGCGTGCGTGCGCGTCGGCGCGGCGATGGTGCTGCGCGAGCGCTTCGACCCCACCTCCTCGCTCGACGCGATCGAGGCCCACGGCGTCACGATCGTCCTCGGCGCCCCGCCGATGTACATCGCGTGGAACAACCTGCCGAACCTCGGCGAGCACGACCTGTCCAGCCTCCGGCTCGTCGTCTCCGGCGCCGCCGCGCTGCCGGTGTCGGTGATCGACCGGTTCCGCGAGCTGACCGGCCTGACGATCGAGGAGGGCTACGGGCTGACCGAGGCGTCACCGTCCGTGGCGTCGAACTCGATGGCC
>CAZDIF010000584.1:0-1878 GCA_964505365.1 uncultured Actinomycetota bacterium | reverse complement strand
CGCTGCAGCGGCGTCATGGCCTCGCGGACGCTGGGCAGCGCGGACACCTGCGACACCTCGGCGGTGACGCGGTCGCCGCGGATCTCGTCCTCGACGTCCTCGTCGCCGATCCACGTGCGGCCGTCGGCACGGGTCACGTCGAGGTCGCGGGCCACGGCGCCGCAGGCCTCGTCGTCGTCGAGGTCGACGCCGGCGCGCAGGCACGCCAGCGTCACCGCCCGGTACAGGGCGCCGGTGTCGACGTGCGGGACGCCGAGCGCCTCCGCCAGCAGGCGGGCGACGGTCGACTTGCCGGACCCGGCGGGTCCGTCGATGGCGACGATGGGGGCACGCATGGGGGATCAGGCCTCGTCGATGGTGGCCAGCACCTCGGCGTGGCCGCCGAGGGTGGCGAGGTGGTCGAGGAAGGTCGGATACGAGGTCGGGACGCTGGCGAAGCCGCGCACCTCGACCGGCGAGTGGCCCATGGTGGCGCCCACGGCCGCGGCCATCGCGATCCGGTGGTCACCGTCCGCGTCGACGGACCCGCCACCGGCCACCTGCTGCCCGCCCGGGACGGTGAAGCCGTCCGGCCCGGTCTCGACCTCCAGCCCCAGCGCCGCGCACACGCGGGCGATCCCGTCGATGCGGTCGGACTCCTTGACGCGCAGCTCGGCGGCGTCACGGACCACCAGCCCGCCGGCGGAGACGGCCCCGGCGACCGCCAGAACCGGCAGCTCGTCGAGCGCGTCGACCACCAGCTCGCCGTCGACGACGGCCCGCCCGTCCAGCGACCCGGGGGCCAGGTGCAGGTCGGCGACGGCCTCGCCGCACACCTCCCGCTCGTCGACCAGCGCCACGTTCGCGCCGAGGGCCCGCAGCACCTCGACCACGCCGATCCGCCGGGGGTTGGCGCAGATGCCGGGCAGCACCACCTCGGTGCCGGCGATGGCGGCGGCGACGAGCCAGAACGCCGCGGACGACGGGTCGCCGGGCACGTCGATGCGGTCGCCGCGCAACTCGGACGGGACGATGGTGACGACCTCGGCACCGTGGTCGGTGCCCGTCTCGATCCGCCCGCCGAGGTACTGGACGAGCCGTTCGCTGTGGTCGCGGCTGCGCGCGGGCGAGCGCACGGTCGTCGGCCCGTCGGCCTGCAGCCCGGCCAGCAGCAGGCACGACTTCACCTGCGCGGAGGCGACCGGCGAGTCCCAGGTGATGCCGGACAGCCCGCCGCCGCGGATCGCGAGCGGCGGCCGCGTGCCGCCGTCCCGGCCGTCGACCTGGGCGCCCATCGCCCGCAGCGGCCCGACGACCCGGTCCATGGGGCGCCGCCGCAGCGACTGGTCGCCGGTCAGCACCGCCAGCCCGTCGATCCCGGCCACGACGCCGGCCAGCAGCCGCATCCCGGTGCCGGCGTTGCCGCAGTCCAGCACGTCGACGGCCTCGCCGAGCGGCCCGGTGACGAGCCCGCCGAGGTTGCCGTGGGTGTCGGCGTGCAGCTCGACCTCGGCGCCGAGGGTGCGCACGCACCGGGCCGTGGCGAGCGCGTCGCCGGATGCGGCCACGCCCGTGACGGTCACCGGCGTGCCCACCATCGCGCCCAGCAGCAGGGCCCGGTGGGACAGGGACTTGTCGCCGGGCACCACGACCTCCCCGCCCACGGGGCCGGGGTGCACCGAAACGACATCCGGGATGGTCACTCCGGGAGGTCCTGGCGGAGCTGCCGGGCGTCGTGGAGGTAGACGTGGCGCAGCTCGTCCTTGCTGCGGGTGGTGTAGGCGTGGACCAGCACCCGCACGCAGCGGGGGATGCCGCCCTCGACCTCCAGCTCGCGGGCGCACAGCAGCGGCGTGTGCACGAACCCGGCCTCGCGGGCCGCCAGCGCCGGGAACCCGC
>CAZDIF010000583.1:0-1879 GCA_964505365.1 uncultured Actinomycetota bacterium | reverse complement strand
ATGGACGCGTGGTTCGAGGAGGACGAGGAGATCTTCGTCCACCCCCGCGACCCGTACAAGCGGGTGGACATCCTGCGCAGCTCCCGGCACGTGCGCGTGTCCATCGACGGCGTGGTCGTCGCCGAGACCGACCAGCCGACGTTCCTGTTCGAGACCGGGCTGCCGCGGCGGACCTACCTGCCGGCGACCCACGTCCGGCGCGACCTGCTGGTGCCGTCGGATCACCACACCGAGTGTCCTTACAAGGGGCAGGCGAGCTACCACTCGGTGCTGATCGGCGACGAGCTGCACGAGAACATCATGTGGCACTACCCGTCGCCGGTGCGCGAGAGCACCCCCATCGGCGGCCTGTACTGCTTCTACGACGAACGCGTGGACGTCGAGGTCGACGGCGAGCTGCAGGAGCGCCCCCGCACGCCGTTCTCCTGACCGGACCGCCGCGGTCACCGCGACGGCTACCGTGCCCGGACGCTGCTCGTCGTCCCCCAAGGAGCCGACGTTGGACCGCTCACACGTCGCCGCCGTCGTCATGGCCGCCGGCAAGGGCACCCGCCTGAAGTCCGACACCGCCAAGGTGCTCCATGCGGTCGCTGGCCGGAGCCTGCTCGGCCACGTCCTCGAGGCCGTCCGCCCACTGGGGCTCGGCCAGGTCGTGGTGGTCGTCGGCCACCAGGCCGAGGACGTCGAGGCCGAGGCGGCGCGCTCCGACGTGCCCGGGCTGACCACGGTGCTGCAGGCCGAGCAGCACGGAACCGGCCATGCCGTCGAGGTGGCGATGGACGCCGTGGGCGCCGACATCCGCACGGTGATGGTCCTGAACGGCGACGTCCCCCTGCTGACCCCGGACACCCTGGCGCGGCTGGCCGACACACCGGTGGGGGAGGGCGCGATCCTGACGGCGGTGTTGGACGACCCGACCGGCTACGGGCGCGTGCTCCGCGACCCGGCCGGCCACGTCACGGGCATCGTCGAGCACGACGACGCGACCAACGTGCAGCGCACGGTCCACGAGGTCAACGGGGGCATGTACGCGTTCCCGGCAGAGGGCCTCCGGGATCGGCTGGCCGCGCTGTCCACCGGCAACGAGCAGGGCGAGCGCTACGTCACCGACGTGGTCGGGATGCTGGTCGCCGACGGGGTGGCGGTCGACGGCGTCGTGTGCCCGGCCGAGGAGATCGCCGGGGTCAACGACCGGGTCCAGCTCGCCGACGCCGCCATCGTGCTGCGCCACCGCCACATGGAGGCCCTCATGCGCGACGGCGCCACGTTCGTGGACCCGTCCGCCACCTGGGTCGACGTGACCGTCGAGGTGGCCGCCGACGCGGTCGTCGAACCGGGCTGCCTGCTGCGTGGCGACACCCGGATCGCCTCCGGGGCAGTGGTGGGCCCGCACAGCGACCTCACCGACACCGTCGTCGAGGAGGGCGCGACCGTGCGCCAGTCGGTGTGCGACCGGGCCCACGTCGGCCCCGAGGCGACGGTCGGCCCGTTCGCCCACCTGCGGCCGGAATCCCGTCTCCAGCGTGGCGCGAAGACGGGCGCCTACGTCGAGGTGAAGAAGTCGACGATCGGCGAGGGCAGCAAGGTGCCCCACCTCGCCTACGTCGGCGACACCACCGTGGGCCGGGACGTCAACCTCGCCTGCGGGGTCGTGACGGTCAACTACGACGGGCAGGACAAGCACGCGACCGTCGTGGAGGACGGCGCGTTCGTCGGGTGCGACACCATGCTGATCGCGCCGGTGACGATCGGCGCCGGTTCCTACGTGGCCGCCGGGTCCGTGATCACCGACGACGTGCCTGCCGATGCCCTGGCGATCGCCCGGGCCCGCCAGACCACCAAGGACGGCTGGGCGGCCCGCCGCCGCGGGGACGGCTGA
>CAZDIF010000582.1:0-1891 GCA_964505365.1 uncultured Actinomycetota bacterium | reverse complement strand
TCGTCAGCCAGCCCGAGCTGCCCGTCCCGCTGGTGGTCGAGTTCCCCTTCCCCGCGTGGGCCACCCGCCCCTCCGAGGCCGGCGCCGCTCCCCCGCCGGACGACGGCGTCGACGCCCAGCCGGACGACCCCTTCGAGGACCTCACCCCCGTCGACGACGACGGCGATCCCCTGCCGTTCTGACGCCCTGTCCTACGACCCGTCGGCCCACCGCAGCGAGCCGTCCGGGTAGGGCGACAGGTTCGCCTCGGGCGCGATGCCGTGGGACCCGAAGTGGTCCACGAGGAAGGCGTTTGCCACCACCGGGTCGAAGTGCTCGCAGTCCATGGCGACGCCCCACGCCCGCAGGGCGATCGCCGGCGGGTCATCGAGGTCGCCGGGCATCGGGCTGGCGAACACGGCTCCGCCCTGTGCCGAGGTGAAGCCCAGCCGCACCGTCTGCTCCCACCAGTCCCGGACCGACGGCGCGGACGCGTCCTCGTCGAACCAGACCACCACCGACCCGTGCTCCATGTTGTGCAGCACGGCACGCTCGTCGATCGGCGCCCCGGCCACGCCGTCGGGCAGCGCCAGCAGCTGTCCGTAGTGGCGCCCCGAGTGCGCCGGCCGTTCGGGGTACAGGACGTCGGGCGGCGGCGCGTCCCCGGGCTCCAGGTGGCGGCGGTCCTCCAGCGGCGCGCCGTCCACCACCGTCTCGCACCCGGCATCGTCCCGCCGCTGCGCCACCTCCGCTCGGGACAGGGGCTCGGGCACCTCGGCCCCGGGCCGGACCTCGCCCAGCGCCGGCCCCTCCCGGTCGACGTCGCCGTCGTTGCCCAGTCCCACCACGACCGTCGCGGCCAGCCCGACCAGCAGCAGCGCCACGGCGGTGCGCCCGATCCAGCTCGACCCCGGTCGCGGGCCCGGGAGGACGTCGTCGGGCAGTGGCGGCGGGTCGTCGCTCGGGGCCTCCGCGCGGACGTGGGCGGTCCAGGCGGTCCCGTCCCACCAGCGCGAGCCCGCGTGCCCGCCGGGGTCCGGGTACCACCCGGGGGGCGGCAGGTCGGTCGGCATCCTCGCACGGCCCCTGGTCGACGGCGGATGCGCACGCTACCTCCACCGGGCCGTCACACCCGGTGGCTACCGTCAGGGCCATGAAGCTCCTGCACACCTCCGACTGGCACGTGGGCCGCGGCATCCGGGGCCGCAGCCGTGCCGCCGAGCACCGGGCCGTCCTCGCCGAGATCGTCGAGGTCGCGGTCGAGGAGCAGGTCGACGTGGTGCTCGTGGCCGGCGACGCGTTCGACACGGCCTCCCCGACGCCCGAGGCCGAGGCGATCGTCTACCGGGCGCTGCTGGACCTCGCGGACACCGGCGCGCACGTGGTGATCCTCGCGGGCAACCACGACAACCCCCGTCGCTGGCGGGCGATCCAGCCGCTGCTGTCACGCTCGACCGTCCACGTCGCGGCGGACCTGCGTCCGCCCGACGACGGCGGCGTGCTGGACCTGCAGACCCGGTCGGGCGAGGTCGTGCGGATCGCGCTCGTGCCGTTCCTGTCCCAGCGGGACATCGTGAAGGCGGACCAGCTGATGGCGCGCCGGGGGGACCAGCACGCGGCCCGCTATGCCGAGCGGGCCCGCCGGATCCTCACCGCACTCACCGAGGGCTTCGGCGACGACACCGTCAACATCGTGGCCGCCCACCTCACCGTCGCCGGCGGCCAGCCGATGCTCGGCGGTGGGGAACGGGCCGCCCACACGATCTTCGACTACGTCGTGCCGCCCACGGCGTTCCCGCCGACCGCCCAGTACGTGGCGCTCGGCCACCTCCACCAGCCCCACCAGGTCCCGGGGCGGTGCCCCATCTGGTACTGCGGCTCGCCGCTGCACCTGGACTTCGGCGAGGTCGAG
>CAZDIF010000581.1:0-1900 GCA_964505365.1 uncultured Actinomycetota bacterium | reverse complement strand
TGTACGAGGAGTCGATCCTCATCCTCGACCCGGACGACGTCGTCATCTGGCAGCGGCCGTGGCGCTTCATCGAGATGCGCGGCGAGATGTACGAGGACCTGTTCCGCTCGCAGATCGGCGCCGAGGTCGAGGTCACCTCCTCGGGCGAGCACGCGATGGTGTTCCTGCTCGACGGCTACGAGGTCGGCCGGATCCCGCTGTTCGTGGACGCGGGCCAGTCGGCGGCCGCCATGGGCGTGGCCGGCGACGCGGCCCAGGCGGCGCTCAAGAAGGGCTCGATCCTGTGGGTGTCGATCCCGCAGCCGGACGGCAGCGTGGCCACCCGCCCCGCCTGGTACGTCCAGCAGGGCCGCAAGGTCTTCCTCATCAAGGGCCCGGGCGAGCAGGAGCTGCCCCACCTCGAGGCCAACGAGACGGTCGACGTGACCGTCCGGTCCAAGGAGGTCAGGGCGGCGATCGCGGTGCTGAAGGCCGACGTGCGCGTGGTCGACAACGACTCGGACGAGTTCGACTCCATCGCCACGCAGGGCATGGGCACCCGGCTGAACCTGCAGGACGGCGAGGACGCCCTGCAGCGCTGGAAGGACACCTGCACGATGGTGGAACTCAGCCTGCAAGGCTGACCTTCGAAATGTTCGCATGGCGCGCCGAAGGCGCGCGCTGCGAAGTGGTGGAACTCAGCCTGCAGGGCTGACGCTCACCGGCGGCGGGAGCGGACCAGGCGGACCACCAGGACGCCGAGGACCAGTCCGACCAGCGCCCCGACGGCGACGGGGAGCCACCGCTGCAGCAGGCTCGGCGGCTCGCTGACGACCCGGACCTGTGCGAGCTCGGTCACGGGCAGGTGCCAGGTGGCGAGGCTGCCCTCGACCTGGTCGGCGTTGCTGTCGACGACCCGGCCCGGCATGGCCACGCGCAGGTCGACCCGGAGGACCTCGTCGCCGCGCTCCTCGAGCAGGGCCCGCAGGTCGTCGCCGTCGAAGGCGACGCCGGCGCCGCGCAGCCCCGTGGACGACGGTGGCCGGAAGCCGGCCCAGCCCTCGAGCCGGGCAGCGCCGTCGTCCTCCACCGTGAGGTCGAGGTGGTCGAGGATGACCGGGTCCTCGCCGTCGAGGCCGCCCTGCAGCTGCTGTACGCGCTGGGAGAGCCCCTCGGGCGAGGCGAAGTCGGCGGACACGGTGACGGCCTGGTCGCCGTCACGCTCCACCTGCCAGCCGTCGGGCAGCTCCTCGAGGCCGACGAACGGGTCGATGTCGTCCTCGGCCAGCGAGGCGGCGAGCTCCTCGTCGATGCCGATCCGCAGCTGCAGGCGGCCGGAGCCGTCCTCGGACACGGCCACGTCCCCGCCGATCGACACCTGGCAGCCGGCCAGCAGCACGGCGAGCACGCCGGCCAGCAGTGCCAGCCACGCGCGGGGGCAGAGCGACATCACAGGACGTCCGAGAGGTCGGGACCGCGGCAGGGTATGCCCGGTGCCGTCGGGGCCCCACCGAGGTCGTCGGTACCATCGTCCATCACCGCCCCGAAGTGGGCGCGTGTGCTCTCCCCCGCCCGTCGAAAGCAGCCGCGAAGTGGCCACGAACGAGCAGGTCCTCGAACAGCTCGCCACCGTCAACGACCCCGAGATCGGCAAGCCGATCACCGAGCTCGGCATGGTCGACCAGGTCGTGATCGAGGGCGCCCGCGTGGGCGTCAAGATCAAGTTGACGATCCCGGGCTGCCCGCTGAAGGACACCATCACCCGGGAGGTCACCGACGCGGTGATCCGCCTGGACGACGTCGACGACGTGCAGGTCGCCTTCGGGTCGATGACCGACGACGAACGCCAGCAGCTGACGTCCGACCTGCGCGCCCAGTCGGGCTCGGCCAACCCCGAGCTGAACATCGAGTTCGCCGACCC
>CAZDIF010000580.1:0-1907 GCA_964505365.1 uncultured Actinomycetota bacterium | reverse complement strand
ACCGTCGAGTAGCCGGTCGCCTCGTGGGGGGCCAGGGCCTCGCGGTGGCGGGCCAGCGCGAACGGGGACAGGGGCGCGTCGGGTCCGATCTCCAGCGGGAAGTGCCCGTACCGGTCGGAGCCGCGAGCCAGCCGTGCGGAGATCGTCGGACCCCCTCGCTGGGCCACCGCCGCGGAGGCGAACCGGATGGCGAACCCGATCCGGTGCTGGTCCGTCTGGTTCGGCCCCGACGCGTGCGGGGTCAGGGCGTGGTGGAAGGACACCTCACCGGGTCGGAGGGTGACCTCGACCTGGTCCTCCTCGGCGACCTCGACGGCCAGCTCCTGCCCGCGCGACAGGATGTTGTCGGCGTCGGGACGCTCCACGTGCTCGATCCGACCCCGGTGGCCGCCGCGGCCGTACCGCATGCCGCCGTTGTCCGGGTTCGCCGGCGTGAGCGCCACCCACGCGGTCAGCATGTCGAACGGGTCGAGGTCCCAGAAGTTGACGTCCTGGTGCCACGTGATCCGCCGCGGCGACCGCGGATCCTTCACGAAGACGTCCGCGCTCAGCGCCAGCAGGTCCTCGCCGTAGATCGCCGCCACCGCGTCCGTGAGCCGACGGTCCCGCAGCAGCGCGTCCAGCGACGGCAGCAACAGGTAGGTCTTCTGGTTCCACGGCACGGGGTGGTCGGGCACGCCGGAGGCGTGCAGCGCCAGCACCTCCTCGGCCAGGGCGGTGGCCTCGGACTCGTCCAGGACCGGGATCGGGAACAGGAACCCGTCACGGTCGAAGCGGGCGACGTCGGCAGCGGTCAGGCGGGTGTACGTCGTGGTCACGAGCGCTCCTCTTTCGGCTCGGATGGCGGCCCGGCGAGGGGCCATGACGGGATGATCGGCGATACCGACCGTGCAGTCCATCGATGATTTGTGGACATGAGTGTGTAGCATTACCTTCATGATCGATCGACGGCTGCACGTCCTGCGGATGGTGCGCCAGCACGGCACGGTCACGGCGGCCGCGTCCGCCCTGCACCTCACGCCGTCGGCGGTGTCCCAACAGGTCCGCTCGCTCGCCCGCGAGCTGGGCGTGGACCTGCTGCGGCCGCGCGGGCGGGGCGTGCGGCTGACCCCCGAGGCCGAGGTCCTGCTGGCGCACGGCGACGCGATGGAGGCACAGTGGGAGCAGGCACGGTCCGACCTGGACCGCTACCGCGAGGGGGCCAGCGGGCCCTTGCGGCTCGGCGCGTTCCCCAGCGTGCTCGGGGTCCTGCTGCCCGCCGTCGCCGCCCACCTGCACCGCGAGGCTCCCGACCTCCGGCTGACCGTCGTCCAGGCCGACCCGGCGGCGAGCCTCGACATGCTGGTGGCCGGTGAGGTCGACCTCGCCGTGCTCGAGGCCAGCGCGGCCCGGCTGCCTGCGGCGGACCCGCGCTTCGAGCAGGAGCTGCTGTTCGACGATCCCCTGCAGCTCGTCGTGCCCGCCGACCATCGTCTGGGCCGACGTCGACGGATCGCCCTTGCCGACGTCGCCGAGGAACCCTGGGTCGGCGGGCCGGAGGGCGGCTCGTACCACCAGATCGAGCTGCACGCCTGCCGACAGGCCGGGTTCACGCCCACCTTCGTGCACCGAGGGCTGGACTGGACCACCTACCTCGCGATCGTCCGGGCCGGGCTCGGCGTGGCGCTGCTGCCGCGGCTGGCCGTACCCCAGGACGACGACCGGCTCCGGGCGCTGGCGCTGACCGACGACCCCGTACCGCACCGGCGCGTGCTGACCTGCGTGCGGCGCGGCAGCGGCGACCACGCGGCGATCGCCCGACTGCGAGCCGCGTTGCGTGACGCCTCGGACGCGTTCCGCGCGTGACGTGGTCCGTCAGTCGGGCGGGACGTTCTGGTTGAGGTGGAAGACGTTGTCGGGGTCCCAGG
>CAZDIF010000579.1:0-1908 GCA_964505365.1 uncultured Actinomycetota bacterium | reverse complement strand
AGCGTGAAGTTGTACCCGGAGAACCGTGAGTCCAGCACGTCGATCGCGGGCATGACCGCCGCGGTGCTCGCCAAGACGTGTGCGGCGGTGGTGCCGGGGCCGGACAGTTCGTCGCCGATCAGGAACGCGATCTCCGGTTCGACGCGAGGTTGGATCAGCTCGGTGGTGTCCAGCGGCACACCCGGTTCCAGACCCATGGTCGGTCCGTACCAGCCGTACAGGGGCTCGTCGACGTTCATCTGGTCCTGCTTGGCCCTGCTGGTCAGCCCGAGCTTGGCGACACGCCCGACGCCGAGCCGTTCGATCACGGCGTCCTGGACGTCGTAGGCCTGGTCGATCGACAGCTCGACCTCGTCGGTCAGAGGTGGCACGCCCCGGCGCTCGCTCATCGCGTCGAGGAGCGTGTCGGCGAGCCGCTGGGTGTCCACCGTCATGCTCCCTTGGCGTGCTGCTCAGCGGCTTCGCGTTCCAGCTCGAGGGCCACGTCGATGATCATGTCCTCCTGGCCGCCGACGACCCCGCGCCGCCCGAGCTCCAGCAGGATGTCCTTGGTGTCGACCCCGTACCGTTCGGCGGCGCGTTTGGCGTGCAGCAGGAACGAGCCGTACACGCCGGCGTAGCCGAGCATCAGTCCGTCCCGGTCGATGACCCCCTGGGTGGGTCGGATCGGTCGCACCACGTCCTCCGCGGTGTCCATCACCGCCAGGGGGTCCACACCGGTGTCCACGCCTGCCCGTTCCAGCGCCGCCACCAGGATCTCGGTGGGGCAGTTGCCGGCGCCTGCGCCGAGCCCGGTCGTGCACCCGTCCAGCTGGTCGACACCCTCCTCCAACGCCGCCATCGAGTTCGCCACCGCCAGGGACAGGTTGTTGTGGGCGTGCAGACCGACCTGGCAGTCGAGCCCGCTCTTCAGGAGCGCGACCCGCCGCCGGGCGTCGTCGATCGTCATCGCTCCGGCCGAGTCCACCACGTACACGCAGTCCGCGCCGTAGGACTCCATCAGGCGCGCCTGCTCCAGCAGATCCTCCGGCTCGATCATGTGGGCCATCATCAGGAACCCGACCGCCTCGAGGTCGAGCTCCTTGGCCAGCTCGATGTGCTGCTGCGAGATGTCTGCCTCGGTGCAGTGGGTCGCGATGCGCGCCACGTCGACGCCCTTGTCGGCCGCCCGGCGCAGGTCCTCGCGGATGCCGATCCCGGGCAGCAGCAGGATCGCGATCTTCGACCGCGATCGGGTCTCGATCGCGACGTCCAGCAGATCCATCTCGTCGGTGTGGCTGAACCCGTAGTTGAAGGACGAGCCGCCGAGCCCGTCGCCGTGGGACACCTCGATCACGGGCATCCCCGCTTCGTCGAGGCTCTTGACGATCGCGCGGACCTGGTCCGCGGTGAACTGGTGAGAGACCGCGTGGGAGCCGTCCCGCAACGTGGAGTCGGTGAGCCTGAAGGCCGTGGTCATGCCGGGACCCCCGCCTCGCGGGCGACCTTGGCGGCGCCGACACGTGCCGCTGACGCGGTCATGATGTCCAGGTTGCCGGCGTACGTGGGCAGGAAGTCCCCGGCACCTTCCACCTCGAGCAGCGCGACGAGCCGCGCCGGGCACACCCCGCCCGGGGTCCCGTAGACGTCGGTCTCGATGCGGGCGTCGGACTTGAGTCGGTACCCGGGCACGTAGGCGGCCACCTCGGCGACCATCTCGTGCACCGAGTCGATCACCGCGTCGCCGTCGTAGCCGTCCGGCAGCGCGCAGTAGACGGTGTTGCGCATCAGGATCGGTGGCTCCGCCGGGTTCAGGACCATGATCGCCTTGCCCTTCTGGGCGCCCCCGACCTCGGTGAGGGCCGCCGACGTGGTCTTCGTGAACTCGTCGATGTTCTGGCGTGTCCCGGGCCCGGCGGATCGGCTGGC
>CAZDIF010000578.1:0-1909 GCA_964505365.1 uncultured Actinomycetota bacterium | reverse complement strand
CTGACGTTCGAGCGGATCACCGCGATCGAGTACGCCGGTGAGCAGCCGACCTTCGACGTGATGGTCCCCGAGACCCACAGCTTCGTGGCCAACGGCGTGCTGTCGCACAACACGACCGTGGCACTGCACGTGATCGCCGAGGCGCAGAAGGCCGGGGGGATCGCGGCGTTCATCGACGCCGAGCACGCCCTCGACCCGACCTACGCCCGAGCCCTCGGGGTGGACATCAACGAGCTGCTGGTGTCCCAGCCGGACACCGGCGAGCAGGCCCTCGAGATCGCGGAGATGCTGATCCGGTCGTCCGCGGTCGACGTGATCGTCATCGACTCGGTGGCGGCCCTGACGCCGCGGGCCGAGATCGAGGGCGAGATGGGCGACTCCCACGTCGGCCTGCAGGCACGCCTGATGAGCCAGGCCCTGCGCAAGATCGCCGGCTCGCTGAGCCGGTCCAAGACGTCCGCGATCTTCATCAACCAGCTCCGCGAGAAGATAGGCGTCATGTTCGGATGTTTTTCATACAGCACTCGCGTGACGCTGGCGGACGGCACCCAGGAGAAGATCGGCAAGATCGTCAACCAGAAGCTGCCGGTCGAGGTGATGTCCTACGACTTCGACACCGGCGAGTTCGTGCCCCGGAAGGTCGTCAACTGGTTCGACAACGGGCCGACCGACGAGTTCCTCCGATTCACTGTCGCTCGGGGGAGCGGCAACGGCCGCTCGCAGTTCAGCGCGACACGAAACCACCTCGTCTCGACGCCGCATGGCTGGGTCCACGCCGGCGACCTTTCCGAAGGCGAACACGTCCTCCAGCGTGTAACCCACCGCCTGTCCGAGTTCCAGTGGGAGGCGCTGCTCGGTGGCCTGATGGGTGACGGCGCGTTGTCTCCGACGCGCAGCAGCCACGGGGCCAGGTTCCGATGGGGTCACGGCGTGAAGCAGGCCGACTACGGCGACTGGAAGGCCGAACTGTTCGGCAATCTCGCGGTATCGCGCTCGACCAACGACAAGGGCGCGGTCTTCTACGACGCACAGCCGCTGCCCGAGCTGGCCGAACTTCGCCAGGCGGTCTACATCGCGGGGAAGAAGGTGCTCAGCCACGACTACCTCAAGGCGCTGACTCCGCTGTCGCTGGCCGTCTGGTACATGGACGATGGCACTTTCACGCTGAGATCCAAGGGCGTGCAGGAACGGACCCGTGGCGGTAGTGGCCGCAGCGAGATCTGCGTCGAGGCGTTCGAGGCCACCTCACGTGTCCGGCTGGTCGACTACCTCGCGGACACGTGGGGGATCAATGCCAAACTCGGCGAGCGAGCCGGCACGGCCTACCTGCAGTTCCCGACGGCCGAGACAGCCAAGTTCCACGCCCTGATCGCGCCGTACGTGCATCCCTCGATGCAGTACAAGCTGCTGCCGAGGTTTCAGGGACAGTTCGACGTCGAACCGGTCTTCGCGGAGCCGCGTGATGTGGCCGTGCCGATGCCGATCGTGTCCATTGAATCGGGTCCGCCGAACGGCAAGCACACCCACCGGTTCGACATCGAGGTCGAGGGCACCCACAGCTACTTGGCCGACGGGATCATCGTCCACAACTCTCCAGAAACAACGCCTGGTGGGCGGGCGCTGAAGTTCTACTCGTCGGTGCGGCTGGACATCCGGCGGATCGAGTCCCTCAAGGACGGCACTGACGCCGTGGGCAACAAGGTTCGCGTCAAGGTCGTGAAGAACAAGGTCAGCCCTCCCTTCCGCCAGGCGGAGTTCGACATCATGTACGGCGAGGGGATCTCCAAGGAGGGATCGCTGCTCGACATCGGTGTCGAGGAGGGGATCATCCGCAAGGCGGGTGCCTGGTACACGTACGACGGCGAGCAGCTGGGGCAGGGGCGCGAGAACTCGCGCAACTTCCTCAAGG
>CAZDIF010000577.1:0-1922 GCA_964505365.1 uncultured Actinomycetota bacterium | reverse complement strand
AACCTGCAACCAGCGGATTAAAAGTCCGATGCTCTGCCAGTTGAGCTAGCGGCCCGTGGCATCACCGGATGCGAGGGCGAAGGGTAGCCCATCGGGGGGCCCGCTCAAATCGCGGTCTTTCCCGGGGCGCCCCGCGCACTCGGCCCGCCTCCTCACGCCCTCCACCCCTCGTACAGTGCAGGGAGCCCCACCGACCGGATCCTCGCTCGAAAGGCCCGCATGCAGGCCCAGGAGCACCGTGACGTCGTCGCCACCGTCGGCGACGTCGAGGCCCGGGTGCTGTACGGCCAGGACGGTGTCTCGGACGCGGTGGAGCTGCTCGACCGGGCCGAGGAGGCAGCGGGCGTGCCCCTGGTCGACGAGTCCGAGCGCGCCCGCCTGGAGGCCCTGGCCGCCGGCCACAGCGACCGTGGTCCGCACTGGCACTCGGTGCTCGCCCGGCGCGGCGCGACGGCCACCGGCTACGCCGCCCTGGTCCTCCCTGCCCACCGGGTCCCGGGGGCCGACACGAACGACCACGTGGCCCACGGGGACGTCGCTGTGGACCACGGCACCGGGTTCGACGGTCCGGCGCTGCACGCCCTGCTGACCGCGTGCGACGCCCTCGGGCACCGGCACGGCACGCGCCGGTTGCAGGTCTGGATGCGCCACGTCACCGAGCACGACCTCCGACACGCGGCCGCTGCCGGCTACTGCGTGGACCGCCGCCTCGGTGTGCTCTCGCGGTCCCTCGACGGGGTCGACACGGTCCCGCCACCCGAGGGCGTGGCCATCCGCGCCTTCACCGAGCCGGACGCCGACGCGGTTGTCGACGTCCTCGCCCGCGCCTACGCCGGCACCCCGGACGCCGGCTGGAGCCGGGAGCAGTTCGACGAGAAGCGCACCTACGCCTGGTTCGACCCGGCCGACCTGCTGGTCGCCGAGGGATCCGACGGCCGGCTCCTCGGCCTGCACTGGACCAAGCGCCGCGACGAGCACACCGGCGAGGTCTACAACCTCGCGGTCCACCCGGAGGCCCAGGGCATGAGGCTCGGCGCCGCGCTGCTGTCCGCCGGCCTGGCCCACCTCCACGACATCGGCTGCGACCAGGTGATGCTCTGGGTCGACCTCGCCAACGAGCGCGCGGTACGCCTGTACACGTCGCAGGGCTTCACCGTGGCCTGGGAGGACGTTGCCCTCGGCCGCGAGCTGCTGCCGGAGGATCAGTCGTCGGTGGCCTCGCGCTTGCGGTCCGACAGCGGGACGAGCTTGTAGCCGACCCCGCGCACGGTGGCGATCAGCGCCTCGTACTCGGGTCCGAGCTTGGCGCGAAGCCGCCGGATGTGGACGTCCACGGTCCGGGACCCACCGAAGTAGTCGTAGCCCCACACCTCCTGGAGCAGGAGCTCGCGGGTGAAGACCCGGTTGGGGTGGGCGGCCAGGGTCTTCAGCAGCTCGAACTCCTTGTAGGTGAGGTCGAGCGGGTCGCCGCGCAGCCGCACCTGGTAGGAGTCCTCGTCGACGACGAGGTCACCGATCGCGTGCCCGCGGTCGCCACCGGCGGCCTCGCGGCGTGCCCCGACGAGGCGCAGCCGCGTCTCCACCTCGGCCGGCGAGGCGCTGGGCAGCAGCCAGTCGTCGAACCCCCAGGTCGGCTTCAGGGCCGCGAGGGCCGCCTCGGAGATCACCACCAGCACGGGCACGGCCAGCTCGTGGACCGCGGCGGTGCGACACGCCGTGGTTGCGTCGCGCAGGTCCTGGGTCGCGTCCACGAGGATCACGTCGGCGGCGCCGAGCCCGGACAGTGCGGTCGTCCCGAGCGGCACGTCGACGAGGTCGTGGCCCAGATACTCGAGGGACGGCAGCAACGCGGGGCCGCCGCCCTCGCGATCAGTGAGCACGAGTATCTGCACGTCTGGCAGCATAGGTGTCCATGACCGCCA
>CAZDIF010000576.1:0-1922 GCA_964505365.1 uncultured Actinomycetota bacterium | reverse complement strand
CGCCGGCCACCGAGTCCGAGACCCCGAGCGAGTCGGAGTCGGCCACCGAGTCCGAGTCGGCCACGGAGACGGAGTCCGAGACCGCGACGCCGACCCCGACGCCCGAGGACGATCCGGAGCCCGAACCGGAGCCGGTCCCCGTCGAGACCACGGACCCCGAGCCCACCGAGGTCGAGACCACCGACCCCGAGTACGACGAACACCTCGACTTCAGCGGCGTCGGCCCGTCTCCCTCCGAGGACGACCCCGACGGCGGCGCGGTCGCCCTCGACGTCCCCGGTGGCAGCGCGGAGATGGACGAGCTGCTCGGCCCGATCCTGCGGCCCGTCGCTGGTGGGATGATCCTGCTCGTGTTCGCCCTGCACCTGCGCCGCTGGTCCCGCGACGTCTGGTGATGCGTCACCCCGGGGCGTGGGAGAGCAGCAGGTCCAGCACCGCCACGGCGCCGTCCTTGTCCAGCGGCTCGTTGCCGTTCCCGCACTTCGGTGACTGGACGCACGAGGGACACCCGCTGGCGCACCGGCAGTCGGCGATCGTGTCCCGGGTCGCCTGCAGGTGCTCCGCCAGCCGCCGGTAGGAGCGCTCGGCCAGCCCGGCACCGCCGGGATAGCCGTCGTACACGAACACCGTCGGTTCACCGGTGTCCGGGTGCCGGGCCGTCGACAGCCCACCGATGTCCCACCGGTCGCACAGCGCGATCAGTGGCAGCAGGCCGATGGCGCCGTGCTCGGCGGCGTGGAGGCTGCCCGGCACCTGCGCCGGCGCCAGCCCGGCGTCGGCCAGCAGGTCATCGGTCAGCACGTACCAGACCGCCACCGTGGTGAGGTGCTGCGGCGGCAGGTCCAGCGGCACCTGGGCGATCACCTCGTCCGACCCCAGCCGCAGCACGTCGTAGCCCGTGACCTGCGTCGTCACCTCCACCGGCCCCAGCCGGATCTCCACCGGCCCCCAGCGCATCGCCTCGGTCTCCTCGACGACGCTGACGTCGGTGTCCGACCGCGGGCGGGTGGTGTGGTGCACGTCGCCAGCTGGCATCACCAGGGCCGTGTGGCGCTCGAGGTCCAGCGCGGCGACCTCCCACGTCTCGCCCTGGTGGAGGTAGATCGCGCCGTCGTGGACCTGGCTGGGCGCCCGTGCCTCGTCGACGGTGCCGATGAGCGCCCCGGTCTCGCCGTCGACGATCCGCACGTCCGTCCCACCGGCCGAGCGGATGTCGGTGCTGGCCGACGGGCGGGTCCGGCCGATCCAGTGGTAGCGGCCGCCCCGCAGGCGCAGCGCCCCCTGCTCCACGTCGGCGTCCAGCAGCGCCACGGCCGACTCGCCGAACCACTGCGTCGCGGTCTCGGTGTCCAGGGGCGACTCGTGGCACGCGCACTCGAGGTGGGGCAGCAGCAGGTACGGGTTCTCCGGGTCGACGATGGCGTCCTCCGGCGGGCGTCCCAGCAGCTGGTCGGGGTGGTGGACGAGGTACTGGTCCAGCGGGTCCTCACCGGCGACCAGCACCCCCACGGCCGACCCACCGGTGCGTCCCGCCCGGCCGAGCCGTTGCCAGAACCGGGCGATCGTGCCCGGGTAGCCCGCCAGCAGCACGGCGTCGAGCCCGGACACGTCGATGCCCAGCTCCAGCGCCTCGGTGGCCGCGAGCCCGGTGATCCGGCCGTCGCGCAGGTCCTCCTCCAGCTGGCGGCGCTCCTCGGGCAGGTAGCCGGCGCGGTAGGTGCGGATGGTGTCGGCCACCGCGTTGTCCTCGAGCCGGTCGCGTGCCATAGATGCGATCAGTTCGGCCGCCTTGCGCGACTTCGTGAACGCCAGCGTCTGCACGGACGACGCACTGAACGAGGCCAGCAGGTCGCCGCACTCGCGCAGTAGCGACCGACGGGTGCCCTGCTCGACGTCGGTGAACGGCGGCTGCCACAGGCCCA
>CAZDIF010000575.1:0-1926 GCA_964505365.1 uncultured Actinomycetota bacterium | reverse complement strand
CCCGCCGGGGAGCGGAAGAACGCGGCCAGCACGGCCGACACGATCGCGAGCACGACCACGATCACCAGCGTGTTCCAGGGCACCTCGAGCCCACCCATGGCGAACGTCCCGTCGGTCGCACAGGCGCCGTCGACGCGTTGTGAGAAGCAGAACGGTCCGATCGCGAACCCGTCCGGGGCCCCCTCGATCAGGCGGGGGAAGCGCCGGGTCCGCACCTGGAAGATGATCGACTGCAGGGCGATCAGCAGCAGCGCCACGCCAGTGGTGGCCACCAGGCTGGTGACGGGGGCCGCGTCGGCCAGCCGCTGGATGACGAACAGGTTGATCGCGATGGCCAGCGCGGCGCCGAACGCCACCGCGACCAGCGACCAGCCGATGAACGCCAGTGGGCTCGGGTCGGCCGACGTGCCCTCGAGGTCGAAGCCGAGCATCGCCCACAGGGCGATCAGCGCGGGGGTGGATCCGAGCGCACCCTGGGCGAAGTTGATGACGCGCGTGGCCTTGTAGACGAGCGCAACGCCGAGGGCCACGAGGGCGTACACCGCCCCCACCGACAGTCCGTTGGCAAGGGTGAAGGACAGGCTCAGCCCCAGCGGACGCCGCTCGGAGGCCAGCTCCACCAGGATGACGGCCACGGCGACGATCGCCAACACCGTCCAGGCCAGTCGCCCGCCCGACAGCCGTGCGAGGTCGAACGCGGGCAGTCGGTCCCGCAGCGAGGTCAGCCGATCCACGATCAGAACCCGGTCACAAAGGTGTCCACGGTGACGTACTCGCCGTCATCGCCCTTTTCGCACTTGGCCTCAAGCACATGGACGGACTGGCCACCGAAGTGGTTGTCCGGGCTGAACTCGACAGCCGGGAAGATGCCGGTCTCGAACCGTCCGCCGTTCTCGACCAGGTTGCGGAAGTCCTCGCGCGTGAGGTCGTTGCCGAACGCCTCCTGGTACCGCTGGAACATCACGTCGAGCTGCTTGTTGATGCCCCACAGGGCGAACCCGAGGTCGAGGTCCGCGGAGCGTTCGTTGGGATCGATCCCGAACTCGCGCCACGCCTCGAGGAAGGTCGGCTCGTTGGTGCGCATCCAGTCCAGGCCGGGGAACGGGGAGAAGAAGACCCCGTCGTCGACCTCGGGGCAGCCCGAGCGCAGCACGGCGTTGAGCCCCATGGACACGCCGACGCCCACGTACTGGAAGTCACGGCCGGAGTTCTGCTGGGCGAAGTTGATGTAGTCGACCGGGGACGTGAGGAGGTAGAGCACGTCGACGTCGCGGTTGGCCATCTCGTTGCCGAACTGGTTGTACCAGGACTGGTCGCCCTTGGAGTGGCGCAGGACCCCAGCGTAGTTGTCGCCGATCCCGGCCTGCGCGACGCCCTCCTCGAAGCCTTGGACCGCGTCGTTGAAGTTCTGGGTGTCGGTCAGGATCGCGCCGAAGGTCTTGCCGGGGTGGGCCTGCTTGATGTACTGCGCGAGCAGGATCCCCTGCTGGCGGTACGTCATCGAGGAGGCGAAGTACCAGGGGTTGCGGGAGGCCTCGAGGCCCGCCTCGGTCACGCCGGCCGAGAAGTAGGGGAACTGCTCGGCCCCCGCCAGCTGCCCGCAGGCCTGGATCTGGTCCGTACCGCCACCGCCGGCAACGATGAACGCCTCGTCCTTCAGCTGGCGGCAGACCTGGCGGGCGTTGGCCGGGTCGTACTTGTCGTCCTGGAAGAGCACCTCGACGGTCGAGCGCCCGAGGAAGGTCCGGTTCTGCTGGGCGTGCCAGCGCCAGTAGAGGTCCTTGGAGTCCTCGAAGGCCTTGGCGGGCAGGGGTGCCGCACCGGTCACCGGGGCGTGGAACGCCACGGTGATGGAGTCCTCGGTCACGCCTGTGCGGTCGCTGCCGGTGACCTCGAACTGGCCGCCCTCGTCGCCGCCACCGCCGG
>CAZDIF010000574.1:0-1935 GCA_964505365.1 uncultured Actinomycetota bacterium | reverse complement strand
TGCCGGGGCTGGCGTGGGCGGCGGGGCTCGACCACGCCCGCGCCATCGAGCCGGCCCTCGGCTCGACCCGCGCCGAGCGCGAGCAGTGGAACGACGCCAACAACACGCTGGCCCTGCGTCCTGGCGAGGTCGTCGTCTACGAGCGCAACGTCGCGACCAACGAGGTCCTCGACGCGGCCGGGATCACGGTCCACACGATGCCGTCGTTCGAGCTGCCGCGGGGACGCGGCGGACCCCGCTGCATGTCGTGCCCGCTGTCCCGTCGTGCGGTGACGCCCTGATGGCGGACGTGGTCGCGGCCCTGCACGAGGTCACGGTACGGCGGGGCGGCCGCACCATCCTCGGGCCCGTGGACCTCGTCGTGCAGCACCGTCGGCACGTGGCCGTGCTGGGGCCGAACGGGTCGGGCAAGACCACGCTGCTGCGGATCCTGGCCACCTACCTCCACCCGACGAGCGGCCGGGTCGAGGTGCTCGGTGGTCGGTTCGGGCGCGTCGACCTGCGCGCGCTGCGTGGGCGCGTGGCGATCGTGTCCACCGGCGTGACGGAGCTCCTCGTCCTGTCCGGCACGGCCGGTGACCTGGTCGCCGCGGCACGCCACGGGGCGACCGGGCCGGTCCCCGCGACCGACGACCACGATCGCGCGGCCGCCGCCCGGGCACTGGCCCGCGTCGGTGCCGCCCACCTCGTCGACCGCGTCTGCCGCACCCTGTCGCAGGGGGAGTGGCAGCGGGTGCAGATCGCCCGTGCGCTGGTCACCGATCCGGAGCTGCTGCTGCTCGACGAGCCCTTCGTCGGCCTCGACCTCGGTGGACGCGAGTCGCTCGTCGGTGACGTCGCCTCGGTCATGGCCGAGGCCGACGGGCCCACGATCGTGCTGGTCACCCACCACGTCGAGGAGATCCCCGACGGGGTGGAGGCGGCGCTGCTGCTGCGCGACGGGGTCGCCGTCGCCAGCGGTGACGCTGCCTCGACCCTGACGTCGGGGAACGTGTCCGACGCGTTCGGCGTCGGTGTCACCGTCGACCACGACGCCGGCCGCTACCGGGCACGGCTCGGCTAGGTTCGCCGCCGTGGCGGCCACCCGCGCCTGAGGCACGTCCGCGAATCGCAGTAGGGTGGTGGGTACACACCTGCGAGGAGCGCCACCATGCCTGAGGCCGTCATCGTCTCGACCGCCCGCACGCCCATCGGCCGGGCCTTCAAGGGGTCCATGACCGAGCTGCGGCCCGACGACCTCGCCGCCACGATCGTGCAGGCGGCCATGGACAAGGTGCCGCAGGTCACGCCCGAGATGATCACCGACCTCCACCTCGGCTGTGGGCTGCCCGGCGGCGAGCAGGGCTTCAACATGGCCCGGGTCGTCACCACGCTGCTGGGCTGGGAGCAGGTCCCGGGCGTCACGCTGACCCGCTACTGCTCCTCGTCGCTGCAGACCACCCGCATGGCCCTCCACGCGATCCGCGCGGGTGAGGGTGACGTGTTCGTGTCCGCCGGCGTCGAGATGGTGTCGCGGTTCGCCAAGGGCAACTCGGACTCGCTGCCGGACACGCAGAACCCGCGGTTCGACGACGCCCAGGCGCGCACGCAGGAGATGGCCGAGAACGGCGCCGACGAGTGGGTCGACCCGACCACGCTCGACCAGCTGCCCGACATCTACATCCCGATGGGCCAGACCGCCGAGAACGTCGCCAACCTCCGGGGCATCAGCCGCGAGGAGCAGGACGACTTCGCCTACGAGTCGCAGAACCGCTACGCGAAGGCGAAGGCCGAGGGCTTCTGGGAGCGCGAGATCACCCCGATCGAGCTGCCCAACGGCGAGATGCTGTCCGAGGATGACTCGCCGCGACCCGCCGATCGCGAGAAGATGCGCGAGCTGCAGCCGGTGTTCCGCCCCGACGGCACCGTCACCGCCGGCAACGCCTGCCCGCTCAA
>CAZDIF010000573.1:0-1942 GCA_964505365.1 uncultured Actinomycetota bacterium | reverse complement strand
ACGACTGCCGCTGGATCCCCTGCTACGACTGCGGCGTGTGCCCCGGCCTCGACCTCGTCCACGACACCGGCTACGAGGTCGGTGGGCAGCTCCCGATCGTGCCGAGTGCCCCGGACCTGCCCACGACCGCCGCGCGACTGGGGGAGTAGATGCAGCGGCTGCGCGTGCGCTACACGAAGCTGGGCCGGGTCCGGTTCCTGTCGGCCCGGGACCTCACCAGTGTCTGGGAACGGGCCCTGCGCCGCGCCGAGCTGCCCATCGCCTACTCCGAGGGCTTCTCGCCGCACCCCAAGGTCAGCTTCCCCGACGCGCTGCCCGTCGGGTTCGCCTCGACCGGCGAGTACGCCGAGCTCACCTTCGCCGCCGACATCGACCCGGGCCGCGGCCTCGGGCGGCTGTCCGCCGCCCTGCCGACCGGCATGGACATCACGACCTACCTCACCGTGCCCGACGGGGCTCGCAAGCTGGCGAGCCACCTGAAGGCCACCCTCTGGGAGCTCCACGTCCCGTCGGACGACCCCGACGCGGCCGTCGCCGAGCTCCAGCGCCGCATCGATGCCTTCCTGGACCAGTCCAGCGTGGAGGTGGTCCGCCAACGCAAGAAGGGCGAGACCACCGTCGACCTGCGACCGGTCGTGCTGGCGATGCACGCATCCCTGCGCACCGGAACGGTCGGACGGCCGGCCGGTGACACGCAGCCCATCCCCGTCTGCCGTGCGGTGTTCCGCAACGACGGTCCGACCGTCCGACCCACCGACCTCGCCGGGGCCCTGGCCCGGTTCGCCGGGTCCGACCTGCCCGACCCGCGCCTGTACGTGCGCGTGGCCCAGGGCACGTGGACCGACGACGGGCTCGTAGAGGCCCTCACCCAGCAGGTCGAAGGCGTCGACGCGGACCGCGAGGTGGCACCCGCCTGATCATCGCAAGAGAGTGTCCCCGTGACCGACGAGACCACGACACCCGACACCACCGACACCACATCATCCACCGACTCCTCGACCACCGACCGCAGCCGGACCCGCAGCCGCACCCGCGTGCGGCGCCGTGACGACGGCAGCGGCAAGCCCGACGATGGCGGGGGCACGACCTCCGACGCGTCGACGGAGTCGAGGGACACCGGCGCGAAGGATGCGAGGGAGTCCGGCGGATCCGGCGACGACGGCTCCGACCAGGGGGGCCAGTCGTCCGGCAAGCGGCGCAGCCGCCGGGGTCGCCGGGGCCGTGGGCGCTCACGCCGGGGCGGCGGCGGTGGCAAGGGCGGCGGTGACGCCCGTGGCAAGGGCGACAAGCCGGCGAAGAAGAAGAAGGACGGCGACGACGATTCGGGCTCGTCCGGCGATGGTGAGCAGATCAGCCCCGGCGGGACGCGCATGGCCGCCAAGCGCGGCGGGTCGCGGTCCGGCGGCGGCGGTGGTGGTGGCCGCCGCGTGCAGGGGGTGCCCGAGGACGTTCGGCGCGCCATGCTCGACGGGCCGCCGAAGACGATGCTCGTGTCGGTGTCGGGTGAGCGCACCCAGATCGCCGTGCTGGAGGACCGCACGCTCGTCGAGCACGAGGTGACCCGCAAGACCGACGTCACCCTGGTCGGCAACATCTACATGGCTCGGGTCCAGAACGTGCTGCCGGGCATGGAGGCGGCCTTCCTCGACATCGGCAAGGGCCGCAACGGCGTGCTCTACGCCGGTGAGGTCCTGTACGACGACCTCGACATCGAGGAGGGTGACACGCCCCGGATCGAGGACGCCCTGCAGTCCGGACAGAAGGTCCTGGTGCAGGTCACCAAGGACGCGATGGGCACCAAGGGCCCGCGCCTGACCATGCAGCTGTCCCTGGCGGGCCGGTACACCGTGCTCGCGCCCAACTCCGACGTGTTCGGCATCTCGCGCAAGCTGACCGACAAGGAACGCGACCGCCTGCGCAAGATCGTCAAGAAGGTCAAGCC
>CAZDIF010000572.1:0-1950 GCA_964505365.1 uncultured Actinomycetota bacterium | reverse complement strand
TCAACAAGAAGGTCGGGCTGACGTTCGCGAACGCCCTGCGGTCCATCCTCCGGCAAGACCCCGACGTGGTGCTGGTCGGTGAGATGCGTGACCGCGAAACGGCCCAGATCGGCATCGAGGCGGCCCTGACCGGTCACCTGGTGCTGTCGACCCTGCACACCAATGACGCCGCGTCGGCGCTGACTCGACTGACGGAGATGGGCGTGGAGCCCTTCCTCGTCGCGTCCGCGAGCGACTGCATCCTGGCCCAGCGGCTGGCCCGGCGGGTGTGCAAGAAGTGTGTCGAGATGGAGGCGCTCGACGCCGTCGTGCTCAAGGAGGCGGGGTTCCCGGACGACATCGTGGAGGAGCAGCCCGAGCTGCCACGAGCGATGGGGTGCTCGGCCTGCTCGAACACCGGCTACAAGGGCCGGTTGGCCATTCACGAGGTGATGCCGGTGACCGAGGAGATCGAGCGGCTGTGCGTGGCACGGGCCTCCTCCGAGGAGGTCAAGCGGGTCGCCATCGAGCAGGGCATGAAGACGCTGCGAGACGACGGCCTGGCGAAGGTCCTGCAAGGCCTCACGACGGTCGAGGAGATCGGTCGGGTGGTCGTGTGATCAACGAACAACAAGGAGAGGCCCATGGCCGCCGGACTCGCTGAGGTCCTGGTCGAGGTCGGAAAGCTCAGCCCCGACCAGCTGCAGCAGGCGTCCGCGCATGCCGCGGAGAACGGTGGCAACGTCACGCGTTCGCTGCTGCAGCTGGGCATGGCGAGCGAGAACGACCTCGTCGAGGCCCTGGCCACGCGGCTGGGGCTGGGATTCCACCCGGCCGAGCCGGGCACCATCGACACCACCGCGGCCCAGCTGCTGCCGAAGTCGATCGCGAACGACCTGCACGCGCTGCCGGTGGCGTTCGACGAGAGCGGCTCGGGGCTGCAGGTCGCGATCGCCGACCCCAACAACCGCGAGGCGGGGGACCGGGTGGCGCAGCTGACCGGCATGCCGGTGTCGCTGGTGCTCGCCCCCAAGCGCGCCCTCGGACAGGCCATCGACCACCTCACGGTCGACGAACGAACCGAGCCCGTGAAGCCGCAGCCCGTGCCGCCCGCCGACGGCGAGGCAGGCGCGGCCGCCCCGGAGCCGGCGCCACGGCTGGAGGTCGTCGACGACCAGTCCATGCCGCGCGTCGGGTCCGAGGAGGAGGCGGTCATCGACCTCGATGAGCTGCTGATCACGCTCGTCGAGCGCGGTGGCTCCGACCTGCACCTCACCGCCGGGATCCCGCCGGCGATCCGCGTCAACGGCGAGATCGAGCACCTGGACGAGTTCCCGAAGTGCACGCCGGACGAGCTGCAGAAGATGCTGTACGCCATCATGACGCAGAAGCAGCGCGAGGAGTTCGAGAACACCCTCGAGCTGGACATGTCGTACTCGATCCCGGGCCGGTCACGGTTCCGAGTGAACGTGTTCCGGCAGCGGGACGCGCTCGGGTCCGTGATGCGTGTGATCCCGTTCGAGATCCTGCCGCTGGAGAAGCTGGGCATCCCGGAGCAGGTGGCGAACTTCGCCTACCTGCCGCGTGGATTCGTGCTGGTCACCGGGCCCACCGGGTCGGGCAAGTCCACGACGCTGGCGTCCATCATCGACCTCGTGAACCGCAACCGGTCGGCGCACATCATGACGGTGGAGGACCCGATCGAGTTCCTCCACGAGCACAAGAAGTCGGTGGTCAACCAGCGCGAGGTCGGCACGGACACGTTCGGCTTCGCTGCGGCGCTGAAGCACGTGCTGCGGCAGGACCCGGACGTGATCCTCGTGGGCGAGATGCGCGACCTGGAGACGATCCAGATCGCGCTGACCGCCGCCGAGACCGGCCACCTCGTGTTCGGGACCCTGCACACGCAGGACGCGCCGCAGTCGATCGACCGCATCATCGACGTGTTCCCGCCGCACCAGCAGGAGCAGA
>CAZDIF010000571.1:0-1950 GCA_964505365.1 uncultured Actinomycetota bacterium | reverse complement strand
CGTCCTCCGGGGTCGTGATGCTCTGGTCCTCGAGGGTCTCGCTGACCAGCCACCAGGTGGCGACCCCACCGACGATCAGGAGGACCCCGAGCACGACGGCGCCGATCGAAGCGAGGTTGCGGATATCCATGGTCGAATCCTGTTGATCATGTACGTGTTCAGGGACGAGCTGCTCGGTACCGATTGCCACGGCGAATAGTCAAGCATCAGGCGAGGAACCGACAGGGCCGATCGGCTCGCCACCAGGTGACCTTCGGCACGTCCTCCAGCCATGGGACCCGGGGACCATCAGCAGGGTCGGCAGGTCTTGGAGCAACGCCATGCGCACGTCGTCGAACCCCACCCTCCCCGGCTCGACCAGGCTGGCCCTGGCACTGACCGTCCCGATCGCCATCGGCGCGGTGACCGCGAGCCTGGCCGGGCTGCTGGCGCCCGGCACATACGCCGCCGAGACGGCCAACTGGGCGGGTCAGGCGACCGGCCAGGACGCGGTCAACCTCGCGATCTACCCGCTGATGCTGGTCCTTGCGTGGCGTGCCAGCCGCGGCTCGCTGGCCGCCTACCTGTGGTGGCTGGGGGCCACCGCGTACAGCACCTACTCGTACCTGCTGTACGCGGGGTTCGTGCACTTCAGCGGCTGGTTCCTGCTCTACGTGGCCACGTTCGGGGCCTCGACGTTCGCACTCGTCGCCGGCGTCGCCGCACTGGACCCCGGCGCCCTGCGGGCACGGTTCCGCCCCGACGCACCGGTCCGGCCCGTCGGAACGGCCCTTGCGGCCCTGGGGGCCATGTTCGCCCTGCTGTGGCTGTCCGAGATCGTGCCCGCCACCCTGGCCGGCACCGTGCCCCGGGGCGTGACCGACGCCGGCCTGGTCACCAACCCCGTGTGGGTGCTCGACCTCGGGCTCGTCCTGCCCGCCATGATCGCCGGCGGCCTGCTGCTCCGCCGGCGCCGGCCGCTCGGCTACCTGCTCGCGCCCCCGCTGCTGGCCTTCGGGGCCCTCATGGGCACCGCCATCGTCGGCATGCTCGTCTCCCTGGGCCTACGTGAGGAACCGCTGGCGGTCGTGCCGCTGGTGCTGATGGCCGCCACCATCGTCGCCGAAACCGCCCTCCTGTCCCGGTTCCTCACCTCGCTCGAACCGGGTGTGTCCGTGACCCACGTGTCCCGACCCATCGCCTCGGTGACGGGTGGCCAGAACACGGCCGCCCATCGGCCGACCGCAGACAAGGCACCACGATGAGACGACTCCGCCACGTCGGCGTGGCGGTGGTGGCGGCGCTCCTGCTGACCGCCTGCGCGGCCGGTCCCAACCCCGAGGTCGGCACGGCAGCCAGCGACGGCACCGTGGCCGGGTTCTGGCTCGGGCTCTGGCACGGCATCATCGCCCCCATCACCTTCGTCGTGTCCCTGTTCGTCGACCACGTGAACCTCTACGAGGTCCACAACTCCGGCAACTGGTACGACGCCGGGTTCTTCCTCGGCTTCGGTGTCCTCCTCGGCGGCGGGACATCCGGAGCACGAAGCCGCTGAACGCCGGGGCCCTCGAGGTGATCGATCGGGGACGACGTACCACCACGATCACGCCGGGCACTTGCTGATCCATGAGCACCATCGCTGGAGCATGCCCGTCTCAATGGGGCCGCTCGGCCCTCAGATCCCCGGGCTCCCCCCGGTGATGACCTGCCAGCCCATGAAACCGGCGACGACGATGGCCACCGCTGCGAAGGCGGTGCTGAGCTTGTCGGCGGGTGCGCGGTCGGCGAGCATGGAACCGATCGCGGCACCGAGCAGCCCGCCGAGCCCGAAGAGCAGGCCCAGTCCCCACCGGACCGACCCGCCGGAGAACCGCCCGAGTAGCCCGCCGACGGCGCTGATCAGAATGATCAGCTGAGAGGTCCCGACCGCGATGGGCATGCGTATGTCGCGGGTGACGAGCAGCGCGGGCA
>CAZDIF010000570.1:0-1954 GCA_964505365.1 uncultured Actinomycetota bacterium | reverse complement strand
GACAGCTGGGCGGGCAGGTAGGCCTCGTAGACGGCGGCCTCGGCCTCCTCGGCGGCGGCCGACTCCTCGCGGCCGCCCTCGCGGAACGCCTCGGCGGCCTCGCGCCGGCGCTTGGTCTCGGACTGCACGAGGCGCACGATCGCCTCGTCGTCGAGCTCGCCCTGCGGGCCCCGTCCCTCGGCCACGGCGGCGTTCTTGACCGAGGCCAGCAGCATCCGCAGCGCGGCGGTGCGCTCCCGGTCACGGGCCTTCATCGCGGCCCGGAGGTCGTCGTTGATCTGCTGCTGCAGGGACATGGCGCTGGTCCTCGGGATGGTGGCGAGCGGACGTTACCGCCCCGACGAATGAAGGCGCCCTCCCTGCGGGAGAACAGGGAGGGCGCGAGGATCGGTTGCCTGCGGGCGGGAGAGGCCGCAGGGGTCGGTGACGGTGGGAGCGGGAGTCCGTCACCTCCCGAGGTCGTGCGGGAGCGGGAGAGTGCGTGACCTCGGGACACCGATCAGGAGAGCGGTGTGGTCAGCTGGCGACCTGCTTGCCGGCGTCGACCGCGGTGTCCACGGTCTTGCGGGCGGAGGTCACGGCAGCCTTGACCTGCGACTGCGCGGTGTCTGCCTGCTTGCGGCCGGCGTCGAACGCGGCGTCGGCGGTCTTGCGCAGCGAGGTGACGGCCGCCTTGACCTGCGAGCGCGTGGCGCCGGTCTGGTCCCAGACGCGGCCGAGCTGCTCCTCGACCTTGGCGATGCGCTCGTCCTTGCGGGCGCGGTCGGTGACCTTGCGGCCGGCCTTGACGCGCGTGTCGAAGGACTTCTCGAAACTGGAGACGCGGGTCTCGAGCTGCTTGGTCGCCTTCGAGCGCAGGTCCTGGATGGAGGTCTCGACCTGCTTGCGCAGCTCGCCGACGCGGTTCGGGGCCTGCTCGCGGAGCTCGCTGACCCGGGTGGGGGCCTGCTCGCGGAGCTCGGTCACGCGGGTGGGCAGCGACTTCGCCAGGCCCAGCGCCTCGTCGATCAGCGCGGCGGTGGCGTAGGTCGCCTCCTCCGCGAGGACCTTGGGCTCGCGCTCGAGCAGCGGCGTGGTCTTGGGGGCGGACTTGGTGGTGTTCCTGGCCGTGGACGACGTGGTCGTCGTGGCCTTCTTGGTGGACTCGGCCATGGTGACGGCTCCTTCCTGGGGGGGCGGGGGCCGGTAGCGGTCGGGCGGGGAGACGGAGCGGGAGCCGGGTGAGGCTACGGGAGCCTGCGGGTCTCCGTCCCCCCACCGGACCGCTTCGGCCCGTGCGGGGTGCGATGAGGAGAACCCTACGCGAGACTGCTAACTCTTGCAAGCGCACACGCAAGGTGGACGGGAGATCGGACGCCGGGATCCCGGCCCGATTGCTGGAGTTAGCGCGGTAACGAGCCGATTTCTGAGACTTACGGCATTGTGCGTTGATCGCACATGCTGGCCGCAAGCGCTTGCTGGCGCATCGGTTCAGTGGGCCAGGTGGAGGGCGATCTCGTCCCCGAGCACCCGCTGGACGGGCCCGTGGCGCAGGTCGAAGGCCCGGTCGGCGACCGCCACGAGGTCCTGCCACCAGACGGGGTGGCGGGCGATCTGGGCCGCGGTCACCAGCAGGTCGACGCTGCCGTGGGCGTCCGTCGCCGCACGCCAGGGGTGCAGCCCGACGATCCGGTAGCCGGTCGCCAGCAGGTCCGCGGCGGCGACGTCCCGCAGCTCCGGTGCGCTGACCGAGGCGGTCACCCGGTCGCCACCGGGCACCGGGGGCAGGCGGCGGACCCACCCGGCGTCCCGGGCGCGGACGCGCACGAGCACCGCTCCGGGGGGAGGGGCGAGCCGTTCCGCCGTGGTCACCTCGAGGGACCTCTCGTGGGGGAAGCGCCGGGGCAGCGGGGAGGGATCGTGGCACGTCGCCCCGCAGGAGTCACGGACCCGCCGCGAATCGCCACGGGGGTAG
>CAZDIF010000569.1:0-1955 GCA_964505365.1 uncultured Actinomycetota bacterium | reverse complement strand
CCCGCGAGCGCATCCGCCAGATGCAGAACCGTGCGCTGGCCAAGCTGCGCCACCCGTCGCGGGCCCACCACCTGTCGGGCCTGCTGAGCGTGCTGGAGCGATCAACGGCCGCCTGACACGAACCTGAGGGAACACGCCGAGGGCCGCCCCACGTGGGGCGGCCCTCGGTCGTTCTAGGCTGCCCGCGTCCGTGCGAAAGGGCCGGCCAGTGGACCTCGCAACTCGCACACGCGTGCGCCTGCGTGTGGTCGTCGGCGTGCTCGTGGCGCTGACCGTCGTCGGCATGGTCGTGCTCTGGCCACGCGCCGAGGAGATGCCCGAACACACCGACGCGCCCCCGCCGGCGGCCGAGGGTGTCGTCCGTGACATCGAGCCCTACGAGTCCGCGCCCGACGCCCTGACGGGCGGCACCCGGTCGGCGATCCTGACCGTCGACATCACGTCGGGTCCGGACCGTGGGCGGACCGTCACGATCGACCAGCAGTTGGAGGGCCTGCCGGAGATCGAGCCCGGCGCCCGGGTGCGCCTGTACGCGGCCGGCGGCGAGGAGGGCGGTCGCCCCGACTACTACATCGGCGACTTCCAGCGTGGCGGGGCGCTGTGGCTGCTCGGCGCGATCTTCGTCGCCGTGGTCCTGCTCGTCAGCCGGTCCCACGGCGTGCGGTCGCTGCTCGGACTCGGCCTCAGCCTGCTGGTGATCGTCCGCTTCGTCGTGCCGGCCATCCTCGCCGGTCGCAGTCCCGCGATGGTCGCCCTGGTGGGCGCCCTGGCCGTCATGCTGCTGACCCTGTACCTCGCCCACGGGGTCAACGAGCAGACGACCTCCGCCGTCGTCGGGACCGCCTTCGCCCTGTCCGTCACGATCGGGTTCGGGTTGTGGTTCATCGACCGGGCGGCGCTGACCGGCTTCGCGTCGGAGGAGGCAACCTTTGCCCGCTTCGCCGTCGAGGGCCTCGACCTGCGGGGGCTCGTGCTGGCCGGGCTGATCATCAGCGCGCTGGGCGTCCTCGACGACGTCACGGTCAGCCAGGCGTCGACGGTGTTCACCCTGCACGACACGGACCCGACCCTCGGCGTGCGGCAGGTGGTCTCCTCCGCGATGCGGGTCGGGCGCGACCACATTGCCTCGACGGTCAACACGCTCTTCCTCGCCTACGCGGGGGCGTCGCTGGCACTGCTCGTGCTGTTCTCCACCGGCGGACGACCGATGTCGGAGATCCTGACGAGCGAGATCGTGGCGGAGGAGCTCGTCAAGACGCTCGTCGGCTCGTTGGGGCTCGTCCTGGCCGTCCCCGCGACGACCGTGCTGGCCGCGACCGTCGCCACCCGCCGGTCACGCGAGGAGGTCGCGCGCAGCCGCGCCCGCCACCGCCTCGAGGCGTGACGGATGGCCGGTCCGGCGGGGGACCGGCTGGATAGGCTCCGCGCCTCCAACCTCCTCCGGAGGACCGCGTGCTCGAACCCCTCGGGGAACACGACCTGCTCATCTTCTGGGCGCAGCTGTTCGTCCTCCTCGTGGTGGCCCGGGGCCTCGGCCTGCTCGTGCAGCGCGTGGGCCAGCCCGCGGTCGTCGGGGAACTGGCCGCCGGGCTGCTGATCGGGCCGTCCGTGTTCGGCCGCTTCGCCCCGGGGGCCGCCGAGTGGCTGTTCCCCGGCGGTGTCTCCGAGAGCGCCCCCCTGCTGGCCGTCGCCTGGCTGGGCGTGGCGCTCCTGCTGGTGCTGACCGGGTACGAGACGGACCTCAAGCTGCTCGCCAACCTCGGCAGCGAGGCCCTGTCCGTGTCGGCGGGCAGCCTCCTCGTGCCCCTGGGATTCGGCTTCGCCGTGGGCCTCGGCATGCCGGCGGTCTTCCAGGGGGACGGCCAGCAGCCGGTCGTCTTCGCCGCGTTCATCGCCGTCGCGATGAGCATCTCGGCCCTGCCGGTCGTCGCGCGCGTGCTCGGCGAGCTCCAGCT
>CAZDIF010000568.1:0-1959 GCA_964505365.1 uncultured Actinomycetota bacterium | reverse complement strand
CGGTGAACGTGTAGTTGAAGTGCTGGTCCGCGTCGCTGGGCTGGTACTCGTCGTTGGCGTCGCTGTCATCCCGGTCGCGGTAGGCGTCGACGTTGTTGCCGGAGGTCTCCTCGTCGGCCACCCAGCTGCCGTTGACACCGCTGAACGGCACGATCTGCTGCGTGGCCCCCACGACTCCCGGGTGCTCCTCGGTGAAGACGTTGCCCTCGGGCCCGGCGTGGTGGTAGACGCTCTCGTGGTGCAGGAACTCGCCGGACTCGGCGTCGACCAGCGACGTGAACCAGGCCTGCGGCGAGACCTCAACCTCGGTGCGCCAGGCCAGCTGGAGGCTGCGGTCCTCGGCCAGGTGCCAGACCAGCTCGGCGCTCACCGGCGAGGGCTCGCGCAGCCCGCGTGCGTACGGGTTCGGGAAGGTGTGCCGACCGCGGGCCCGAGTCTGGGACCCCTCGGGAGCGGCATCGGTGCCGGCACCCGTGCGCTGCGCAGCCAGGCCGATCGCACGGCCGGCCGTGAGCCGCGTGGTGCCACTGGTGTCCAGCTGGCCGGTGCGGCCACCGATCAGGACCAGTCGGCCCTCGGCATCGACCAGGGCGACCAGACCGGCGCCGTCCACGCGGATCCCGTTGACCACCTGGTCCAGCTCGAGGTGGTGGGCGCCGTCGTGGTCGGTGCGCAACTCGGAGGCGACCTGCAGGGTGTTGACCTCCTGCCGGGTCAGCGCGAACTCGTCGTGGTGGCGGCGCAGGAAGCCCAGGACGACCTGCTCGGGCGGCCGGTTGGACGGCCCGGTGAGGTAGTGGCCGGAGCCGAACACCACGGTGGATCGCCCACCCTCGTCCTGCCGTACCAGAGCCGGGTCCAGACCACTCGCCGACCCGCCGGAGCCGCCGTTGGGCGCGGACATGGCCGGTACGGCCAGCAGCGCCGAGACGAGGGCGGCGACGGTGAGCGTGGACAGTGACTTGCTGACGGTGGCGCCGCGTCGGCGCGACATGCGGAACGCACGCATGGTTCTCCCCAATCGTCTTCGTCGGGGCCGAACGCAGGAACACCCGAAGCCCCTGCGGCCCCATGAGGAAGAGTTCGCCCCTCCAATCCAGATACGTCGGCGTTCACCGGCCAGGAAGGAGTGTTGGACTGGCGAGACAGCCTGCGCGCAATGCGGTCACGGCCTGCTGGCCGCGTATGGTCGCGGTCCCACGCCTTCCGAAGGAAACGACCCATGGATGTCGGTGACGAGGTTCCCGACTTCACCGCCACCCTCGACGACGGCACCACGACGACGCTGTCCACGCTGCTGAAGGACGGGCCGGTGGTGCTGTTCTTCTACCCGAAGGCATTCACCGGCGGGTGCACCGCCGAGGCCTGCCACTTCCGCGACCTCGCCAGCGAGTTCGCCGAGGTCGGCGCGCAGCGGCTCGGCATCTCGCGCGACGACGTGGCGACCCAGGCCGCCTTCCGCGAGAAGCACGGGTTCGACTACCCGCTGATCGCCGACGAGTCCGGCGAGATCGCCAAGGTCTTCGGCGCCAAGCGCATGGGGCCGCTCTGGTCGAAGCGCCAGACCTTCGTGATCGGCCCCGACCAGACCTGCCTCGCCACGATCAGCTCCGAGACCAACATGGAGCAGCACGCCGACGAGGCCCTCGCCATCCTCCGCACCGCCTGACCGCGCTCCCACCCCGCGAGGTGTGCACCATTCGCGAAGAAACCCCCGGGGTCGCGGTGCACACCTCGCAGCGATCGGTGAGGTGTGCACCGTTTGCGAAGAAATGCCCGGGGTCGCGGTGCACACCTCGCGGCCAGACCGCGCAGGCGCACACCCGCGGTCAGGCGCCGAGGCGGCCGGTCGGCTCGAACCAGCGGCCCTCCGGGGGCAGGGTGGCGAGGTTCATCCGCGGCAGCGGCGCCGCGAACAGGTCCGGCACGTCCTCGAGGTCGACGAAGGCGATGCCGTCG
>CAZDIF010000567.1:0-1959 GCA_964505365.1 uncultured Actinomycetota bacterium | reverse complement strand
GTGAACCGCCGCAGATCGCGGTCCCCGCGGTCGAACCCCGGGGCGACGCACACGACGTCCCAGTTGTGGGCCACCTTCCGCGGCCACGACGGGTCCAGGCGCAGGCTGCGGCCCCGCAACTGCTGGACCGACTGGGCGGTCGTGACGCTGGTCAGGTCGATCAGCGTGTTCAGCCGGAGGGCGTCCCACCCCTCGCCGAGGAGGCCCCGGGTGCCCACCAGGCAACGGGTCACGCCGGCCTCGTAGGCCTCGGTCACCAGCTGCACGTACAGGCTCGACGACCAGTCCGGGCCGTGGCCGTGGATCTCCGCGATGCGGGCACCGTCGTGCCGTTCCGCGCGACAGGTCGCGTCGGCCTCCAACTGCGAGAGCCGTCCGCGGAACCTCGCCACCATCGTGTCGGCGACGTCGGCGTCGACCCACAGGGTCGAACCGGTGACCAGGACCGGGTCGAGATCGCGCAGCGCGGGCCGGTCCACCAGGTTGCGGAAGGTGTCGCGTGCGCTGCCGGCGTCGGCGGACAGCGCGTCCCCCGCCCGCGCGATCGCCCGTCCCGACCGTTCGAAGTCGGTCACGACCACCGCGCGCAGCCGCTCCCCCAGCGCCGCCCGTTCCCGTTCGAGGACGTCGGCTGCCGCGGCCTGCTTGGCGTCCGAGTAGGCGAGGATGAGGTCGCCGGGGCTGCGGCTGTGACGCAGCCCGCGTTCGGTGAGGACGAACCCGAAGGGCTTCAGCACGCGGCGCAGGTGGGCCAGTCGCTCGTGGTCATCGGGATCTGCGCTGACCTTGAGCTCCCGGAGGCCGTAGCGGGCCACGACCTCGGCGCGGTCGCCTCCGGTCGGCGGGCGCTCCGCCTCGACGGGGACGGCCAGGTCCTCGGCGACCGACAGGCCGAGGTCGTGGGCGACCCGCATGCCGGCGACCGCCCACACCGCGTCCTCCCGCAGCAGCTGCGACCAACGAGCGGACGCGTCGAGGCCCAGCTCCGTCCGCAGCCAGTCGCCGAACCGGACGTCGGCGGTCAGGTCGGCCAGCGCTTCCTCGAACGCTCCCTGGACATCATCCAGGTAGGCGGACTCCCGGGGCGAGGGTTCGACGAACCTGACGAGGTCGCGGTACGGGGCCAGCTCCCCCTCCTTGACCACCGCGGGGGTGGGGACCTGGAAGTCGATGTCGGTGAGCAACGCCTCGTAGTTCTCGTGCTCCTCCGGTGTGTCCGGGTCGGGCAGGGTGGCGGTGAGCCCCACGATCCGGGGCTGGTCGAGCCTGCCGAGGAGGTGGCGGACGACCACGGCCCAGTGGTCGAGGAGGTGGTGGCACTCGTCCAGGACGACCGTCCCGGTGCCGGCATCGACCAGCCGGTCGAGCAGCTCGCGGGCGTTGGGGTGGAGGAACCGGACGATGTCGGCCTCTCCGCTGCGCAGCAGCTCGCGCTTGACGGCGCGGTGACGGCGGGCCAGCTCGCGCCGGAACGCGTCGGGGTTGTTGTCACGGAGGATCCCGAGGCGACCCTCGGCGGACGCGAGGTCGCTCACCTGACGGGCATCGACGAGCTCGCGGCACCACCGCTCCCACGCCAGCTCGTCCAGGGCATCGTCCGCCCGCGCGGTCGTCGAGACGACCTGGTAGGTCAGGACGGTGATCGGTGCGGGCCGGTCGTGGTCGGTGCTGACGATCGCCCCGAGGTCGACGTCGTCCGGCACGAACAGACGGACCTCGTCGCGCCACTGCTGCTGGATCGCCGTGGTCGGGACGAGCACCAACGCCGGGCGGGCGAACCGCCCGATCAGCTCGAGGCCCAGGATCGTCTTGCCGGCACCGGGCGGGGCGACGATGTGGTAGCGACCGTCGTCCTCATCGGTACCGATGATCCCGTCGACCCAGTCCAGGGCCAGTTGCTGGTAGCGACGGAACGGGAACCGGAACGCCAGGTCGCCGAAGACCTCCTCCCGGGCCACA
>CAZDIF010000566.1:0-1972 GCA_964505365.1 uncultured Actinomycetota bacterium | reverse complement strand
CGAGGATCCGGCCGCGTGGGGCCTCGGTCAGCACGGTGCGGACCTCGTTGGACTGGGCCAGCTCGGCGTAGCGATCGCCGGCCAGGACCTGCAGGAACCACAGGCGGCTGAGGAGGGCTCCGAGCAGGATGGCACCCATCACGGTGAGGACCGTGATGCGCAGGGCTGGTGTGGGATCGCCCGTCGTCATGACGCGCCAGCGTACGGAGCGGACCGGAGCACGCTGGCCAGCAGCGGCGCCATCATGCGATGCCTCGCTGCTCGATCGGGAACTGGTCGGACAGCCGCCGGACGATGCCCATCACGATGGGGGCGAGCAGCAGGGCGTACAGGGCCGACACCAGCGCCGCCGTCGCGACGAGGGACAGGGACACGGGGTCCTCCGCCAGCACCGCGGACAGCAGCCCGTACCCGGAGACGCCGACCAGCGTGCCGACCACCGACAGGATCATGGGGGCGCTCAGCGAGTCGGGCGCGAGGTAGGGCCGCGCGACCCCGACGGCGTAGGCGATGCCGACGTACACCAGGGCGGTCAGCCCGACCGGGGACTCGTTGAGGAGGAGGTCCACCAGCACGCCGGCCGTGAACGCGATCCGCAGCCCGGTGAGCAGCCCGTCCCGGAGCGAGAACGCGATCACGAGCAGCAGCAGCAGGTCCGGCCGGAATCCCGACAACGACAGGGTCGGCAGCAGCGACGTCTGCACGATCGCCGTGGTGACGAGCACCAGCGCCACCATCCCCACGCGCTGGATCACGGTGCCTCCGTGGCGCCGTCGGTCGGCGACTCGGACGCGCTGGGCGACTCGGTCACGAATGGGTCGAAGGGGTTCTCGGTCTCCGACGGTGCCTCGTCCGGCGCCGTCGGCGGCACGTCGGGGCGGTTGAACTCCACGTCCCCGAGGTCGTCGTCCGGCATCTCCCGGTCCGTGTCGTACAGGACCACGAGCACGGTCTGCAGCCGCGTGAAGTCCACCCAGGGACGGACCCGGATCGCCCGGTTCAGCAGTCCCGATGCCTCGTCGGCCCGGGCCACGGTCCCGATCGGGATGCCGGAGGGGAACACCCCGTTGGAGTACAGCGAGGTGACGATCTCGTCGCCGACCTCGACCTCGGCCTCGGGATCCAGCGGCCGGAAGATCATCGGGTCGCCGCCGTTGCCCTGCAGCGTGCCCTCCTCGCCGGTCTGGGCATGCTTGGCCGCGGCCTGGAAGCTGGGGTCGACGGCCAGCAGCACGCGCGCGGAGTCCGAGGTCGTCTGGATCACCCGGCCCACGAGCCCGTCGCCGTTGATCACCGGCATGTCGCGGGCCACCCCGTCCGACGAGCCGACGTCGAGCGTCACCGTCCACTCGAAGTTCGACGGTCCGCTGGCGATCACCTGGGCCGCGGCGGTCTCGAACGCGATGGCCTCCTGGATGTCCAGCAGCCGCCGCAGCTCCTCGTTCTCGCGGACGACGTCGTCGTAGGAGCGGCGACGGTCCTGGAGCCGTTCGAGCTGTGCACGCAGCTGGGCGTTCTCGGCCCGGGCGCTGAACAACCCGGTGACGTTGCCGATCGACCCACCGATGGGGCGCACGATCGTGGCCAGCCCGTCCTGGATCGGGCCGAACACGGTGGACGCCGCGCCGCGGAGCGCCCCGAGGGGCCCCTCACCGCGGGACCCGTCGGAGCGGAAGTCCACGGTCACCAGCACGAGCGCTGCGAGCACCAGCACGGCCAGCAGGATCCTGGCCCGCCTGCGGTTGTACACGGGTGCGCGACCGTGCCCGGGTCAGTGACGCGAGGAGGAGATCAGGACCTTCTTGAGTGCCTCGAACTCCTCGAGGCACTTGCCCGACCCGATCGCGACGGACGACAGCGGGCTGTCGGTGATGTGGATGGGCATGCCGGTCTCGTGCTTGAGGCGCTCGTCGAGGCCCTTGAGCATCGCCCCACCACCGGCGAGCACGATGCCCTTGTCCATGATGTCGGC
>CAZDIF010000565.1:0-1978 GCA_964505365.1 uncultured Actinomycetota bacterium | reverse complement strand
GAGCGGGACGACCGCAGCACGCTGGTCGTCCTGGCCGACTGGCACCAGGCCACCGCGAAGTCGTTCCGGAACCTGCCCGGCGTGCACGTGCTCGTCGTCGACCAGCTCAACACCTACGACGTGCTGCGGCACGAGGCGCTCGTCATCGACGAGGCCGCCCTCGAGCTGATCGGCACCGGCCGGCGCACGTCGACCCAGCCGGCGACGCAGGAGGAAGAGGCATGAACGACCCGCGCGACATCATCCTCCGCCCGGTCATCTCCGAGAAGTCCTACGGGATGCTCGACGACAACAAGTACACGTTCGTCGTCGACCCCCGTGCCAACAAGACCCAGATCAGGATCGCGATCGAGCAGATCTTCGACGTCACGGTCGTCCGCGTGAACACGCAGAACCGTCCCGGCAAGCGCAAGCGGCGCGGCTGGGTCACCGGCAAGCGTCCCGACATCAAGCGCGCGATCGTGACCCTCGCCGAGGGCGACGAGATCGAGCTCTTCGACGCCGGCCTCTAGAGAGGCAGGGGAAACAGATCATGGCCATTCGCAAGTTCAAGCCGATCACGGCAGCCCGCCGTGGTGCCTCCGTGTCCGAGTTCGACACGGTCACCCGGACGACGCCCGAGAAGTCGCTGCTCGCTCCCGGCCGCAACCGGGCGGGCCGCAACGTCCACGGCCGGATCACCAGCCGGCACCGTGGTGGCGGCCACAAGCGCAAGTACCGCGTCATCGACTTCCGTCGCAACAAGGACGGCGTCCCGGCGACCGTCGCGGCGGTCGAGTACGACCCGAACCGCTCGGCGCGCATCGCCCTCCTGCACTACCACGACGGCGAGAAGCGCTACATCCTGGCGCCGAAGAACCTCCGGGTCGGCCAGCTGGTCGAGTCGGGCCCGCAGGCCGACATCAAGGTGGGCAACGCCCTGCCACTGGCCCGCATCCCGGTCGGTACGACGATCCACGCCGTGGAGCTGCGTCCGGGCGGCGGCGCCAAGCTCGGCCGTTCCGCCGGCACGGCCATCCAGCTGCTCGCCCGCGAGGGCAAGCAGGCCGCCCTGCGCCTCCCGTCCGGCGAGATCCGCCTCATCGACGCCCGCTGCCGCGCCTCCATCGGCGCGGTGGGCAACGAGGAGCACGAGCTGATCCAGCTCGGCAAGGCCGGCCGGAAGCGCTGGAAGGGTGTTCGTCCGCAGACCCGCGGCGTCGCCATGAACCCGATCGACCACCCGCTCGGTGGTGGCGAGGGCAAGTCCTCCGGCGGCCGGAACCCGGTCGACCCGTGGGGCAACCCCGAGCGCCGCACCCGGCGCGGCAAGCACGCGTCCGACAAGCAGATCATCCGCCGTCGCGGCAAGAGCAGGAGGCGCTGACCCATGCCCCGCAGCCTGAAGAAGGGCCCCTTCGTCGACGACCACCTCATGCAGAAGGTGGAGTCGCAGAACGAAGCGGGCGACAAGCGCGTCATCCGGACCTGGTCGCGTCGCTCGACCATCTTCCCCGAGATGGTCGGCCACACGATCGCGGTCCACGACGGGCGCAAGCACGTGCCCGTCTACATCTCCGAATCCATGGTCGGGCACAAGCTCGGCGAGTTCGCCCCGACCCGTGTCGTGAAGTGGCAGGGCGCGGGCGAGAAGTCCATGGCCAAGCGCCGGCGGTGACGTCCAGCGCGTCCGAGGGACGCATCGAGAGGTCTGAATGATGGCAACGAAGGTGAGGGCCACCGCGAAGTACGTGCGGGTGTCCCCGACGAAGGTGCGCCAGCTGACGCGCCTGATCGTCGGCGCGCCCGTGGGCGACGCGCAGCGCGTCCTCGAGTTCTCGGACAAGGGTGCGGCCAAGCCGCTCCTGAAGGTCCTGAACTCGGCGATCGCCAACGCCGAGAACAACGACGACCTGGATCCCGACGACCTCGTCGTCGACCGTGCGTTCGCCGACGAGGGCCCGACGCTGAAGCGCTACCAGCCGCGCGCCATGGGCCG
>CAZDIF010000564.1:0-1979 GCA_964505365.1 uncultured Actinomycetota bacterium | reverse complement strand
TCGATCGCCGCCACCGAGGCCGAGCTCGGACGCGTCACCAGCCAGCTGACGTCGCTGGACGACCGCGTCGCCGAGGCCGAGGCCGAGGTCGCCAAGGTCCAGGAGGAGATCCAGGTCCTCGACATGCGCGAGGTCGAGCTGACCACCACGCTCGAGCGCGCCGAGGCCGAGGTCGCCGACGCGCAGGCCACCGTCGACCGGCTGGCGGTGCGCGAACGCGACCTCGAACGCGAACGCGCCTCCCACGCGGCTCGGGCCGAGGCACTGCGGGGTGCCCTGGCCGAGCGTGCCGGTGGCACCGCGGCGCTGCTGGCCGACGACGACCCCGACCGTCCGCTCGACGGCATCCTCGGCGCGGTCGCCGACCACGTGCGCGTCGACGACGGCGCCGGACCCCCCATCGCCGCCGCCCTGGGCCCCCTGGGCGAGGCGGTCGTGGTGACCACCCCCGACCAGGCCCGCCGCGCGATCGCCTGGCTGCGCTCCGCCGAGGCCGGCGGCGCGACCGTGCTCGCCGCCCGGGGCGAGCGACCGGCCCCGATCGAGCTCGACGAGGACGCCGTCGAGCAGCTCCAGGCGGGACGGGCCCGACCGCTGGCCGACCACCTGCAGCCCGCCGACGACGGTGACGCCGCCGGCCGTGTGGTGGAGGCCCTGCGCGGCATCCTCGCCCGCACGTGGCTGGTGCCGACCTGGGACGCCGCGGTCCTGCTCCACGGCCGCCACCCGCAGCTGACCTTCGTCACCACGGACGGGGACGTCGCCGGCCCGTACGGCTACCGCGGTGGCCAGTCGCCGACCGCCTCGGCCGTGGTGACCGCGACCGCCGCCGACGACGCCGAGACGCGCGCCCGCAAGCTGGCCGGCCAGCTCGACGAGCTGGCCGAGGAGTCCACGTCCGCCGCCGAGGTGCTGGCCGCGGCGCGGAGGCGGCTCGCCGAGGCCACCGAGCGGATCAACGAGTCGGACGCCGCCATCACGGGTGCGGCCGAGAAGCTGGCCCGGCTCAACAAGGAGCTCGTCGCCCTGTCGAACCAGCGCGAGGTCGTGGCCGCCCAGGAGGGCGAGCTCCAGGACATGCTGGTCCGCGACCGCACGGCCCTGTCGGAGCTCAACGCCCGCGGCCCGGCCGAGGCCGACGAGCCCGCGGCCGAGGAGGGCCCGGACCACGAGGCCGAGCGGCTCGACGCCGAGGTCGAACGGTGCCGCGAGCGCGAGCTCGAGATCCGCGTCGAGCTCGAGCGCACCACCGAGCAGGTCCGCCACCTCGAGGTCCAGGCCGCCGACCTGCGCCGCGAGGCCGACGAGGTCGAGGTCGCCCTGGCCGAGGCCGCCCGCCGACGCGAGGCGCGCCGGGCCGGCATCGCCCGCTGCGGCACGCTCGCGGCGGTGTGCGCGACGGCGCTGGAGCAGCTCGGCACCGCCATCGAGGAGGCCGCCGAGGAACGCGACGGCCTGCAGGCCACCGTGCGGGCCCGGCGCGAGGCGCTGGCGTCGGCGCGCGAGGCGTACGAGGCCGCCGAGGCCGACCTCGCCACCGTGCGCGAGGCCCGCCACGAGGCGGACCTGAAGCGCGCCGACCTCGACCACCACGTCGAGCAGGTCACCGACCGGCTCGCTCGCGAGTTCGGCCTGTCGGTCGAGGACGCCCTGGCCGAGCACCCGGACGCCGCCGCCTACGACCGCGCGGCGCTCGTCGAGGAGGACGACGTCCTCGTCCGCAAGCTCGGCCTGCTCGGCCGGGTGAACCCGCTGGCCCTGGAGGAGTTCAAGGCGCTGGAGGAGCGGCACACGTTCCTGTCGAACCAGCTCGACGACCTGCGCCAGTCCCGGCGCGACCTCGAGGAGGTCGTCGTCGCGGTCGACGAGCGCATCCGCCAGGTGTTCGCCGAGGCCTACGACGACATCGCCCGCGAGTTCGAGGACATCTTCACCATCATGTTCCCCGGCGGCTTCGGGCGGCTGACGCTGACCGACCC
>CAZDIF010000563.1:0-1983 GCA_964505365.1 uncultured Actinomycetota bacterium | reverse complement strand
ACCCCGAAGGAGGACCGCGAGCTCGAGCACGAGCTGATCGCCGACGCCAAGGAGCGTGCCGAGCACGTCATGCTGGTCGACCTCGGCCGCAACGACCTCGGGCGGGTCTGCGAGGTCGGCAGCGTCCGGGTCGCCGAGATGATGGAGGTCGAGCGCTACAGCCACGTCATGCACATCGTCAGCTCGGTGACCGGGACCCTGCGCGAGGACCTCGGGCCGGTCGACGTGCTGCGCGCGATCTTCCCCGCCGGCACGGTGTCGGGCGCGCCGAAGGTCCGGGCCATGGAGATCATCGACGAGCTCGAGCCCACCCGCCGCGGGTGCTACGCGGGGGCGGTGGGGTACGTGGACTTCTCCGGCAACCTCGACACGTGCATCGCGATCCGCACCGTGGTGATGAAGGACGGCCACGCCTACGTCCAGGCGGGGGCGGGCATCGTCGCCGACTCCGACCCCCGCTCCGAGGAGCAGGAGACCCGCAGCAAGGCGGGCGCGGTGCTCGCGGCCATCGAGGCCGCCGCCGCGTGGCGTCGCTGACGGGTGCTGCTCGTACCATGCGTCGGACCATGAGCTCCTTCCTCGACCAGCTGCTGCGCGACGCCACCGACCGGGTGGCGGCCGCCCGGGCCGCCGAGCCGTTCGACGCGCTGCGAGACCGGGCGCTGGCGGTCGAGCCCCCCGGAGACCTGCACGCCGCCCTGGCGGCACCGGGCATCCGCGTGATCGCCGAGGTCAAACGGGCCTCGCCGTCGAAGGGCGACCTCGCCCCGGGCCTGGACGCCGTCGACCAGGCCCGTGCCTACGTCGCCGGCGGCGCGGCCGCGATCTCGGTGCTGACCGAGCCGGAGCGGTTCAAGGGCTCGCTGGCCGACCTGCAGGCGGTGGCGGCGCTCGGCACCCCGGCCCTCCGCAAGGACTTCACGGTCGACCCGTACCAGGTGTGGGAGGCCCGGGCCCACGGCGCCTCGGCGGTCCTGCTGATCGTGGCCGCCCTCGACGACGAGGCCCTGGCCGCCCTGCACGCCGAGTCCGAGTCCGCGGGGCTGACCGCCCTGGTCGAGGTCCACGACGACGTCGAGCTGCAGCGTGCCCTGCGGGTCGGGCCACGCGTGGTCGGCGTCAATGCGCGTGACCTTCGCACCTTCGACGTCGACCGCGACGCGTTCGCCCGCCTCCGGCCGGACATCCCCGATGGCGTCGTCGCCGTCGCCGAATCCGGCATCGCCGGGCCGGACGACGTCGTCCGTGCCGGCCAGCAGGGGGCCGACGCCGTCCTCGTCGGCGAGTCGCTGGTCACCGCCGCCGACCCGGTCGCCGCCACCGCGGCGCTGGTCGAGGCCGGCCGCCACGACCCCATCCCGACGGAGACTGCATGAGCACCGACGTCTCACTGCCGCGGACCGGGTACTTCGGCCGCTTCGGTGGCCAGTTCGTGCCCGAGGCCCTGTCCGGTGCGCTGGCCGAGCTCGACGAGGCATGGGCCTGGGCCCGGGACGACGACGGGTTCCAGGCCGAGCTCGACCGGCTGCGGCGCCACTACGGCGGCCGGCCGACGCCGCTGTACCACGCGCTCCGGCTGTCCGAGGCCAGCGGCTTCGACGTGCACCTCAAGCGCGAGGACCTCGCCCACACCGGGTCCCACAAGCTCAACAACGTCGTCGGGCAGGCGCTGCTGGCCCGGCACATGGGCAAGCCCCGGGTCATCGCCGAGACGGGCGCCGGCCAGCACGGCGTCGCCACCGCCACCGCGGCAGCCCTGTTCGGCCTCGAGTGCACCGTCTACATGGGGGCCGAGGACTGCCGGCGCCAGCGGCTCAACGTCATCCGCATGCAGCTGCTCGGCGCCGAGGTGGTGCCGGTCGAGTCCGGGACCCGGACCCTGAAGGACGCGATCAACGAGGCGATGCGGGACTGGGTCACCAACGTCGACACGACCCACTACCTCATCGGCTCGGCGATGGGCCCGCACCCGTTCCCGCAGAT
>CAZDIF010000562.1:0-1989 GCA_964505365.1 uncultured Actinomycetota bacterium | reverse complement strand
GCGTCGAGGCACTGGTCAAGCAGTACCCGGACGCGGCCGGCTACACCCCGGGCGAGATCCTGTAGGCATCCGGGCGGGTCGTAGGATGGCCGGTCCGACCTCCCTCGTCCCGTGAAAGGGCGAATCCCGTGGCAGAAGCCCCCCGCGTCCGCTTCGCGCCGGCGCCGTCCGGCTGGCTCCACGTCGGCAGCGTGCGGACCGCGCTGTTCAACTGGCTGCACGCCCGCCGACAGGGCGGCACGTTCGTGTTCCGGATCGAGGACACCGACGCGTCACGCGCCACGGCCGAGTCGATGGACTCGATGCTCGACGCCATGGCGTGGCTGGGCCTGGACTGGGACGAGGGCGTGCGGGTCGGGGGTCCGCACGGTCCGTATCGGCAGTCCGAGCGGGCGAGCCTGCACGCGGCCGTCGCCCGGCGGCTGGAGGCGGCCGGGCACCTGTACCGGGACGAGCGCTCGGGCGACGAGCTCAACGCCTGGCGGGAGCAGCGGCGCGCTGACGGCCTGCCGCCGATCGTCAAGCGGTCGTCGACCCCCGAGGCGACGGGGGAGGGTGACGCCACCCTGCGGCTGGCCCTGCCCGAGTCCGGGCAGATCGTCGTCGACGACCTCGTCCGCGGCGACGTCACCTGGGACTGGGCCCACGAGTCCGACCCCGTGGTGGTGCGCTCCGACGGGTCGGCGACCTACCCGCTGGCGAACACGGTCGACGACGTGGCCCAGGGGATCTCGCTGGTGTGCCGCGGCGAGGATCTGCTGTCGGTGACCCCCCGGCAGGTGTTCCTGTACGACCTGCTGACCGCCGACGGGCTGATCGACGAGGCCCTGGAGGAGGTGGGGCTGCCGGCGCGCGAGGACGGCTGGACCCACCCGACCGCGTTCGCCCACCTGCCGATGATCGTCGGCCCGGACCGCAAGAAGCTGTCCAAGCGGCACGGGTCGGTGGCGATCCAGCAGTTCGCTCGCGGCGGGTACCTCCCCGAGACGCTGCTCAACTACATCGCGCTGCTGGGATGGGCGCCGGGTGACGGCCGCGAGCGGATGAGCCGGGACGAGATCGTCGAGGCGTTCTCGTTCGAGCAGGTCGGTCGTGCCGCCGCGGCGTTCGACGTCGACAAGCTGACCGCCTTCAACGGCGAGCGCATCCGCGAGCTGCCCGCCGCCGAGCTGGCCGACCGGCTGGTGCCGTACCTCGACGGGACCTACCCGCCGGAGCCGGCGTCCGACGAGGACCTCGACGACCCGTCCGCGGTGCCGGGCTCCGACGCGGCCGCGGCGCTGATCGACTCGCCGCCGACGGACGAGCAGCGGGAGATGCTGGCGGGGCTGGTGCCGATCGTGCAGGAGCGGATGCAGACGCTGGCCGAGGTGCAGCGCTACGCGCCGGCCTTCTTCGCCGAGACGGTGGAGCTCGATCCCACCTCCGTCGACAAGGTGTTCCGCAAGGCCGGGGCCCCCGAGGCCATCGAGGCCGCCATGGAGGTGCTGGCCGAGGTCGAGCCGTGGACGACCGCCTCGATCGAGGAGGCACTGCGGGCCCTGCCCGACCGGCTCGGCATCGGGTTCGGCAAGGTCGCCCAGCCGATCCGGGTGGCCGTGACCGGGTCGTCGGTCAGCCCGCCGCTGTTCGAATCGCTGGAGCTGCTGGACCGCAAGGTCGTGCTCGATCGTCTGCGGACGGCCCTGCCCGTGGCACGGGAGGCCCAGCAGGGCTGAGGCCCGACCGTGCGCGGTGCGCAGCGCATCGGCCCGGGTTCGCGTCCCCCTGGAGGGTCCGTTACCATCCGCGCCGCCCTTTCGGGGGTGGTGTAATTGGCAACACGGCTGGTTCTGGTCCAGTTATTGAGGGTTCAAGTCCTTCCCCCCGAGCCGCGGCAGTTACACTTGTCGCCCACGCCCCGCCCCGTGCGGGGCATACAACTGCAGCAACCCGGCCCCGTCGTCTAGCGGCCTAGGACGCCGCCCTCTCAAGGCGGTAGCGCGGGTT
>CAZDIF010000561.1:0-1992 GCA_964505365.1 uncultured Actinomycetota bacterium | reverse complement strand
CCGACTCGACCGTCCCGGTGTGGTCCCGCAGGGCGTAGAGCCGGGCATCGGCCGGGGCGAGATCCGTACCGGCCGCGGCGATCGCACACCCGACGTCCTCGACGATGCGCCGGAACCGGTCGGGCCCGAGGTCGACACGCAGCCCGGGGATCGCCTCCAGCTTGTCGAGGGTCCCTCCCGTGTGACCGAGCCCTCGGCCGGACAGCATCGGCACGGCCAGGCCGCAGGCGGCCGCGAGCGGGGCGAGCACGAGGCTGACCTTGTCGCCCACGCCGCCCGTCGAGTGCTTGTCAGCCACAGGGCGGTCGAGGTCGGACCAGTCCAGGCAGCTGCCTGACGTCGTCATCGCCTCGACGAGGGCATCCAGCTCCGGACCGGTCAGACCGTGGATGCAGACGGCCATCGCGAAGGCCGCCATCTGCGGATCGCTGACCTGTCCCGCCGTGTACCCGTCCACGAGGGCGGTCACCTGGTCCGGCGTCAGCGTGCCCCCGTCACGCTTCGTCGCGATCGCCGTGTAGGTGTCCACGGCCTGGAGTCAACCCTTCACGGCGCCCATCGTGAAGCCCTGGATGAAACGTTCGAGCAGGATGTTGAACACGAACGCGATCGGCACGGCCACGAACACCGCGGCCCCCTGCAGCGACTGCCAGAAGAAGACGTCGCCACGGATCAGCTCCGTGGGGACACCGATGCTGATCGTCTTCTCCGCCGTCGACGAGAGGAACGCCAGCGCGTAGATGAACTCGTGCGCGGACAGGGTGAACGCGAACACGATCACGGCGACGATGCCGGGGAACGCCAGCGGGATCACGGTCCGCACGAACGCCCCGAGCCGGCTGTAGCCGTCGACCATCGCCTGCTCCTCGATGTCCTTGGGGATGCCCTTGAAGAACCCGATGAGCAGCCAGACGGAGACCGGGATCGTGATCGTCGGGTAGATCAGGACCAGGGACCAGGTGTTGTTCAGCAGGCCGAACTCGCCCACCACCCGCGTCATCGGGATGAAGAGGAGCGACGGCGGGATGAGGTACACGAAGAAGATGGCGATCCCCAGGGGCCCGCTCCACTTCAGGTCGAGTCGCGCCAGGGCGTAGGCCGCCGGCAGCCCGATCAGGAGGGTGATGGCGACCACGAGCGTGCCCACCCACAGGGTGTTCCACGCGAACGTCAGGAACGCCGTGTCGAACAGCAGCAGGTCCCAGTGCCGGAGCGTCGGGGGCTCGTTGTAGATGAACGGGTTGTTCGCCTTCGTGTAGAGGTCCGGGCTGGCCTTGAACGACGTGATCGTGCTCCAGATGAACGGCCCCGCCGCCACCAGGGCGGCGGTGATCGCCATCACGTACAGCGCGATCCGTCCCAGCCGGTGGCGCCGCCCCGCCGCGCGCCGCTTGCGCTCGACCTGCTCCGCGTCGGTGACGTCGATGCTCGCCCCGAGCCCCTCGCCCGTCGTTGCCGTGTCGACCGACATCACATCACCTCCATGCGCTTGACCGCCCGCAGGATCGCGACGGCGGACGCGAGCAGCAGCGGGAACAGGAAGAGCGCGACGGCGGCGCCCTGCGCCAGGTCGCCCCCTTCGATCCCCTTGAAGAACGACCAGCTCGACAGGACCTGGGTCGACTGGGTCGGACCCCCACGCGTCAGGATGAAGATCACGGTCATGTCCGCGAACGTGAGGATCGCCCCGAACAGCGTGGCCACGGCGATGATCGGCAGCGTCAGCGGGATCGTGATCTCCCAGAGCTTGCGCCAGAACCCGGCCCCGTCGATCTCGGCGGCGTCGTTGATCTCGTCCGGGATGGCCATCAGCCCGGCCAGGATGATGATCGCCGCGACGGGCACGATCCGCCACGTGTGCACCGCGATGATCGACGCCATCGCCGTGACCGGCCGACCGAGCCAGTAGACGTTCCCCCCCTCGGCCAGGAACCCGAACCAGCGCAGCACCCAGTCGATCGGGCTGAAGATCGAGTCGAGCATCCACAGCCA
>CAZDIF010000560.1:0-1997 GCA_964505365.1 uncultured Actinomycetota bacterium | reverse complement strand
ACCTGCTGCCGCTCGCCGCCGTGCTGCTGGCTGCCTGGGTCTCGGGGTGGCTGGCGACCCGGGCCGGATACCCGGCCGTCCTCGGGGAGTTGCTGGCCGGGATCGTCCTTGGCCCGCCGCTGCTCGGGCTGCTGTCGGCGGGTGCCGGGCTGACGGTCATCGGGGAGCTCGGGATCATCCTGATGATGCTCTACATCGGGACCGAGATCAGCCTCGACGACCTCCGGCGAGCCTCGCGTGCGGGGCTGCTGGCCGCCGTGGGTGGGTTCATCGTGCCGTTCGGGCTGGGCGTGGTGACGATGCTGCTGTTCGGGTTCGACTGGATCGCAGCCATCTTCGTCGGCGCTGCGGTGGGGGTCACGTCCCTGGCCACCAAGTCACGGATCCTGGCCGACCTCCGGCTCTTCGACACGCGCATCGCGTACGTGCTCGTCGCCGGGGCCCTGCTGTCCGACACCGCCACCCTGGTCCTGTTCGCCGGGGTCCTGTCCTTCGCCGAGGGCGGGGGCGGCGCCGGGCGCACGGCCATGATCGTGGCCGAGGCGGTGGCCTTCTTCGCCATCATGATCGGTGCCGGCATGGTCGCGCCCCGGCTCGGAACCTGGGTCCGGGAACGCTTCGGGCTGGACGGCCTCGGCTACGGGACCGGGGTGCTGGTGGTCGGTGGGCTGGTCGGGGCCGCACTGGCCGAGCTGTTCGGCCTCCACGCGATCCTCGGGTCCTTCGTCGCCGGCATGATCCTGCGGCGAGGGGTGCTCAACCAGCGGACCGCCCGACGCTCCGCGGAGCTGCTCGAGCGCATCTCCATCGGCATCCTGGCCCCCGTGTTCTTCGTGACCGCCGGCTTCGCGATCTCGCTGCCGGCGGCCCGGGAGAACCTCGGCCTCGTCGTCGCCGTGATCCTCGTCGCCACGTTCGGGAAGCTGTTCGGGACCGCCCTGTTCTACCTCCCCACGGGCCACGGGTGGCGCGAGGGGCTCGTCGTGGGCGGGGCCATGAACGGGCGCGGTGCCGTGGAGATCGTCGTCGCAGGGATCGGGCTCGAGGTGGGCCTCATCAGCACCGAGGTGTTCACCGTCCTGGTCCTCATGGCCATCCTCACCACGGCGACCGTTCCCGTCCTGCTGAAGGTGGGCGTCGAGTGGCTCCGGAGCCGTGGCGAGCTCGCCGACGCCGGTGGGACTCGGCGGGCGGTCACGATCATCGGTGCCGGTGCCGTCGCGCGGGCATACGGCGCGGCGCTCGGCCGCCACCGCGACGTCTGGCTCCTCGACGCCAATGCCGGACGGTGCGAGGCCGCGCGACGGGACGGGCTGCAGGCCGTCGTGGGGGACGCGATGGACGCCGACGCCCTCCGGCGCGCCCGTGCGGACGAGGCCGGGCTGCTGCTCGCCATCACGCCGAACCTCGAGGTCAACCTGCTCGCCGCCGAGCTGGCGCGTGAGGAGTTCGGCGTCCGGGAGGTCCACGCCTCCTGCGGCCCCGAGCCAGGCGACGGGCCGCGCACCCTCCTGGAGCGAATTGGCGCACACCCCCTGTTCACGGTCCCGATCGACCTCGAGCGCTGGAGCGCGTGGATCGAGGAGGGGGAAGCGGTCGTGACGGCACAGGTCGTCGACGACGAGCGCCAGGCCGCCAGCCTCGACGCCCAACTGGCAACGGGTGGCGCCGGGGTACCGCTCGCCGTGCTGCGGGGTGACGATGCGATCCCGTACCCGCAGGTGGACCGGCTGCGGCCGGCGGACCGGGTGGTCCTGCTCGTGCGGTCGGACGCCCCACCGCTGCTGGACGAGGCTCCGTCACCCGCCGCTGACACCATCGCGGCGGAGGCCGAGCCGGACTGACCCGTCGGTCCGTCGGAGCCGGGGCGCGCCGGTAGCCTGCACCCCCCACGGTCCCGACCCATGGGATGGGTTTGCTGCAGCCACTCGGCGAGTCGGCACTGCTGCCGTTCGTGCTGCAGTTGCTCCTCCTCCTGTTCGTGGCGCGGGCGCTCG
>CAZDIF010000559.1:0-2000 GCA_964505365.1 uncultured Actinomycetota bacterium | reverse complement strand
CAGGCGGCCAGGAACTCGATCGCGAAGTCGCGCGACGCGACGGCGTCCATGGAGTTCTCGGCGACGCGGGCGTACCCCAGCGCCTCGGCGTACCGGGCGGGGTCGAGGTCGAGCGTCAGGCCCGCCATCGCCCCGGACCCGAGCACGGAGGCGTCCATGCGGTCGCGGGCGTCGGCCAGCCGGCCGGCGTCACGGTCGAGCATCCAGGCGTAGGCCAGCAGGTGGTGGGACAGCAGGACGGGCTGGCCGCGCTGCAGGTGGGTCATGCCGGGGGCCAGCCAGTCGAGGTGCGCCTCGGCCTGGTCGGCCAGCGCCCGCTGCAGGTCGCGGACGAGGTCGACGAGCCGGTCGCAGCCGTCACGGAGGTAGCTGCGCAGGTCGTTGGCGATCTGGTCGTTGCGGGACCGGCCGGCGCGGAGCTTGCCGCCGAGGGCGCCGAGGCGGTCGACCAGCCAGCGCTCGATGGCGCCGTGGACGTCCTCGTCGTCGGCCTCGAACGGGAAGGCGCCGTCGGCGAACAGGCGCCCGCACTCGTCGAGGGCGCGGACCAGCTGCTGGTGCTCGTCGGCGTCGAGGACGCCGATGCGGTGCAGCTCGCCGGCGTGGGCCCGCGACCCGGCGAGGTCCTGGCGCCACAGCTCGGCGTCGAACCCGGTCGACACCCCCAGCTGCCAGGCCGCCTCGTCGGGCCCCTGGGCGAAGCGTCCGCCCCACAGGCGGCCGGCAGACGTCTCAGTCATGGTCGACCTGCTCCTCGTCGTTCGGCCACCCGCCTGTGCTGCTTTTGCTAACATTAGCAATTCTTGCAGGGCTCCGGGAGCACCAGTGGACCTCGACGCGAACCCCTTCGTACCCGGTTTCGGGGTGATCCCGCCAGCGCTCGCCGGCCGCGAGGCGGAGTTCGCCGACCTCGAGGCCGCCCTGCGTCGGGTCCGGCGCGGCTTCTACGAGCAGCCCCGCCTCGTGTCCGGCGACCGGGGCATGGGCAAGACCGCCGTGGTCGCCGAGCTGGCCGCCGAGGCGGGCGAGGCCGGCGTGTGGACGGTGCAGGTCGAGGCCCACCGCACGGCGTCGATCGCGGTGCCCCTGCTGCGGTCCCTCGAACGCACGCTGCGGGACCACGACGCCGACGCACGCGCCGGCGCGGCCGTGCGGTCGGCCATGGCCATCCTCGCCGGGTTCGCCGTCACCTACGCGGGGCTCGAGCTGGACCTCGAGCTCGCCACGGGTGCCAGCACGCAGGGGCGCACCGGCGACCTGGCGACGGACCTGACCGACCTGCTCGTGGCCACCTCCGAGGCGGCCCGGCGCGCCGAGACCGCCGTCCTCGTGATCGTGGACGAGGTCCACGCGATGCCGTCCGACCAGCTGGCGCCCCTGTTCGGCGCGCTGCAGGCGGTCGCCCGCACGACCCCCGAGCCGGGCCGGTACCTCCCGGTCCTGGCCGTGCTCGCCGGGCTGCCGCACAGCCGCAGCCACCTCCGCCGGGCGTCGTCGACCTACGCCGAGCGGATCCGCGAGCACCCGCTGTACGCCCTGTCCCCCGCCGCCACGGCCGAGGCCCTGACGATCCCGACCAGCGAGCACGACGTCGACTGGGACGGCCCGGCGCTGGAGGCCGCGATCACGGCCTCCGGCGGCTACCCGTACTTCGTCCAGCTGCTGGGCTACGAGTGCTGGCGGACGACGGCGACCGCGGACGGCCCGCCGATCACCGCCGACCATGTCGTCACGGCACGCGAGGCCGCCGACCGTGAGGCAGACCGGGTGTACGAGTCCCGGGTCGCCGAGGTCCCCGACACCGAGCGGGCCTACCTCGACGCCGCCGCGACGCTGGCCGAGGACGGCATCACGCGCTCCGGGGACATCGCGCGGTCGCTCGGCGGCACGGCGTCGGAGTGGGGCTGGGCCCGGGAGCGCCTGATCGACCGGGGGCTCTTGCGCCCCGACGGCCACGGCCGGGTCGCGTTCACGCTCCCCGGCCTGGCCGACTGGTTGCG
>CAZDIF010000558.1:0-2004 GCA_964505365.1 uncultured Actinomycetota bacterium | reverse complement strand
GCGATGTCGACCCTGCCGTCGTCCAGGGCGGCCAGCAGGGCGTCGGTCTCGTCCTCGACCAGGGTCAGTTCGATGCCCGGGTGGGTGCGCTGGAACGAACCGATCAGGTGCGCGAACCGGGGGTCGGGCAGTGGCTGGACGAGTCCGATGGCGAGGTGGCCGGTGAGCAGACCGCTGATGGCGGCGACGTCCTGGCGGGCGTGGTCGACATGCGCGAGGATGGCCCGGGCGTGGGGCACCAGGGCCGTCCCAGCCTGCGTGAGCGTGACCGCGCGGCCGCGCCGGTCGAACAGTCGCTCACCGAGGTCGGTCTCGAGCCGGGCGATCTGTTGGCTGACTGCGGGCTGGGCAACGTGCTCGCGCTCGGCAGCGCGGGTGAAGCCGCCCTCGTCCACGATGGCGAGGAAGTACCGGAGGCGGGTGATATCCATAAGCAAGAGTGATGTTACTCATCATGTATCCGTCTTCGACTTATGCAACGATCCCGCCCTACCGTTCCCACCGTTCTGCGAACGACGCGAGAGGACAACCGACATGCGGATCGTGCTCAATGACTTCATGAGCCTGGACGGCGTGGTCCAGGCACCCGGTCAGCCGGAGGAGGACCTCGACGGTGGGTTCGCCCACGGCGGCTGGTCCCTCCAGTTCTTCGACCCCGACACCATGGGCCCGGTCATGGCCGAGGTCATGGACGCCACCGAGGCGCTCCTGTTCGGGCGACGGACCTGGCAGACGATGGCCGCGGCCTGGCCCGACCGTGCCGGCGATCCGTTCGCCGACCGGATGAACAGCATCCGCAAGTACGTGGCCTCCCGCACCCTCACACCTGACGACCTGACCTGGGACAACACGGTCCTGCTGCCACCCGACGATGTCGTCGGCGAGGTCGCACGGCTGCGCAAGCAGGAGGGCGGCGACCTGCAGGTCATGGGCAGCGCCAGCCTGGCCCGCACCCTGATCGCCGAGGATCTCGTCGACGAGTACCGGCTGATGGTCGAGCCCATCCTGCTCGGCGGGGGCAAGCGGCTGTTCCCGGACGACGGCACGGCCCGGCCCCTGGAGCTCGTGGACGCCACGACCAGCGCCACCGGCGTGCACCTGTGCACCTACCGGCCCGTCGGTTGACCCCATCTCGGCCAACCACGATGACCGACCCCCACCGACGTCGGCCGTGATCAGGATCGTCCACCGGGACGGTCGGCCTCCCGTCAGTGGTGGGGTCACCGGGTCAGGAACTCGTCGACGGCGTACTGGTCCGTGACATGGATCCAGATCTCCTGGATGCGACCGTCCGCGACGTGGTAGACGTCGATGCCGGCCCACTCCAGGCGATGGCCCTGCCGCTCGGCGCCCACACGTGTGAGGACCACGACGTGATCGTCGCTCGCCAGCATGTCGTGCAACTCGACGACCCCGAACGTGCCGTCGGTGAGCTCGGCCATCGTCCGGTAGGCACGACCGACCTCGGCCCGGCCCCGGTAGGTGCCACTGACCGGGTTGTCGCCGCCGTAGTGGAGCACGATGTCGTCGCTCCACAGCTCGGGAACACGGTGGCGCTCGCCTGACTTCACGTAGCGGAAGAACTGCTCGATGACGTCGCGGTGTTCCTGCATGATGCGCTCCCAGCCCTCCCCGCCCGGGCCCATGTGCAGCGGCAGGGTCGTGCAACCATATCCGGGCCGTCATGCTGACTGGCGGGGCAGTTCAGGCCGAGCCACGAGGAGCCGCCATGACCGTTGACACGCCCAGACCGACGCTGTGCCAGGTCGTCCTCGACGCCCTCGATGCCCGCGAGACCGCCGAGTTCTGGCGGCAGCTGCTGGGGCTCGTGTACCGGCCCGGGCACGAACCACCGGCCGCCGGGCAGGACGACCCGGAGGGTCGTGACTGGCTCAACCTGTTCGACCCCGACGGGACGCCACGGCTGGCGTTCCAGCAGGTCCCGTCGATGGAGCCGACCACGTGGCCGGACCACGCCGTGCCGCAGCAGCTGCACCTCGACCT
>CAZDIF010000557.1:0-2015 GCA_964505365.1 uncultured Actinomycetota bacterium | reverse complement strand
ATGCGGACGCTGCTCTGGTCGATGCGGCACATGGCCGAGGCCGACTGATGGCGCCGCTGCGATCCGGGATCGTCGGCGCCGGGTTCATGGGCCGCGTGCACGCCCACGCCGTGCGCGTCGCCGGAGGACGGGTCACCGTCGTGGCGGCGTCGACGCCCGCGTCCGCGGATGCGGCCCGTGACGTCCTGCACGCCGACCGCGCGGCGACCCCGGACGAGGTCGTCACGGCCGACGACGTGGACATTGTCCACGTCTGCACCCCGAACCACCTGCACCGGGAGCTCGTCGAGCGGGCCCTGCGGGCCGGCAAGCACGTGGTCTGTGAGAAGCCGCTGGCGCCCACGCTCGACGACGCCCGTGCCATGGCCGACCTCGCCGGGACGGTCGGCACCGTCACGGCGGTCCCCTTCGTGTATCGCTCCTACCCGATGGTGCGGCAGGCCCGGTCGCTGGTGGCGTCCGGCGACCTCGGTGACCTCCACCTGTTGCACGGCACCTACCTGCAGGACTGGCTGGCCGACGAGGCGGCGGACAACTGGCGGACCTCCGCCTCCCTCGGCGGGCCGTCCCGCGTGTTCGGCGACATCGGCGTGCACTGGTGCGACCTCGTCGAGTTCGTCACCGGCCACCGCATCACGCGGCTGGCCGCACGCACCGTGGCCGTCCACCCCGAACGGGGCGGACGCCCCGTGGACACCGAGGACGCCGCCACCGTGACGTTCGAGACCGACGCCGGGGCGCTCGGCTCGGTCGTGCTCAGCCAGGTCACGCGGGGACGCAAGAACCGGCTGTGGTTCTCGTTCGACGGCACCGACGGCTCGGTGTCCTTCGATCAGGAGCACCCGGAGACCCTCTGGGTCGGGCGTGCCGACCACGTCCAGGTCGTTCCGCGCAACGCGATCGGTGCGGCGACCTCGCCCCTCGACCTCCCGCCCGGGCACCCACAGGGATACCAGGACGCCTTCAACCGCTTCGTCGCCGCCGTGCACGCGGCCATCCGTGGCCCGCGTCCCGACGGCCTGCCCGACCTCCACGACGGCCTGCGAGCGGCCGCGATCACGTCGGCCGTCGTCGAGGCGGCACGCAGCGAGCAGTGGGTGGACGTCCCGGCGTGAGGCCCGCCGCCACCACTCAGGCGCGGACGCGGATCGTGTGCCAGCCCTCGGCGCCGTCGGGGCGGGGAGGAACGGGGGTCGCTCCCTGCGTGTGGCCGGTCCCGTCGGTCGCCCGGACCTGCAGCCTGTGGTCGCCGTCGGGGACCTCGACCGTCGCCCGCCACTGCACCCACGCGTCCGGCGACAACGGCTCGGTCAGGTCGGCCTCCACCCACGGCCGGTCGTCGAGGCGGACCTCGACCCGGTCGATGCCCCGCGTCGGCGCCCAGGCCACCCCGGCCACGGTCACCGGCCCGGCCGGCACGGTGGCCCCCGTCCGCGGGACGTCGATCCGGGACTGGGTCTTGATCGGTGCCTGCTTGGCCCAGCCCCGCGGGACCCAGTAGGCGTCGAAGGCCTCCAGCGTCGTCAGCTCGATCTCCGTCAGCCACTTGGTCGCCGACACGTACCCGTACAGGCCCGGCACGACCAGGCGGGCGGGGAACCCGTGGTCGCGGGGGAGTGGCTCGCCGTTCATGCCGATCGCCACGATCGCCCCACGGCCGTCGAACGCCGCCGCGGTCGGGAAGCCGGCCGTCCACCCGTCGACGGCGCGCCCCACGACCTGGGTCGCCGCGTCCTGCACACCGGCCTCGTCCAGCAGGTCGGCCAGCGAGGTCCCCAGCCACCGGGCATTGCCGACGAGGCCGCCCCCGACCTCGTTGGACACGCACGCGATCGTCGTGTCCTGCTCCGCGAAGCTCCGGTCGAGCAGGTCGTCGTAGGCCAGCTCCAGCTCGCGGTCCACCATCCCGTGCACCCGGAGGCGCCACTGCGACGCGTCGATGCGCGGGACCGACAGGGCAGTGTCGATCCGGTAGAAGTCGCCGTTGGGCACGTGCAGCGGGGTCAGCCCGTCGA
>CAZDIF010000556.1:0-2023 GCA_964505365.1 uncultured Actinomycetota bacterium | reverse complement strand
CCGGGGTCCTCGGCGTACAGGCGGACCTCGATCGCGTGGCCGTCCTGGGTGAGCTGCTCCTGCGTGCGCGGCAGCGCCTCGCCGGCGGCCACGCGCAGCTGCCACGCGACGAGGTCGACGCCGGTGACGAGCTCGGTGACGGGGTGCTCGACCTGCAGCCGGGTGTTCATCTCGAGGAAGTGGTACGCGCCGTCCTCGCCCAGGATGAACTCGACCGTGCCGGCGCCGACGTAGTCGACCGCACGGGCGGCGTCGACGGCGGCCTTGCCCATGGCCGCACGCAGCGCGTCGTCGACGGCGGGCGACGGGGTCTCCTCGACGATCTTCTGGTGGCGGCGCTGGATCGAGCACTCGCGCTCGAACAGGTGCACCACCTCGCCGTGGGTGTCGCCGAACACCTGGATCTCGACGTGGCGCGGCCGGGTGATCAGCTTCTCGACGATCAGCCGGTCGTCGCCGAACGCCCCGACCGCCTCGCGCCGGGCGGCCGCCAGCGCGTCGGCCAGGTCGGCCGGGTCGTGGACCGGCCGCATGCCCTTGCCGCCACCGCCCGCCACCGCCTTGAGCAGCACGGGGTAGCCGATCTCGGCGCAGGCGTCGGCGATCGCGTCGTCGTCCATCGCGGTGGCGTCGACGCCCGGCACCACCGGCACGCCGGCCTCGTCCATGCGGGCCTTGGCGGCGGCCTTGTCGCCCATCAGCCGGATGGCGTCGGGCGACGGGCCGATCCAGGTCAGCCCCGCATCCAGCACCGCCTGCGCGAAGTCGGCGTTCTCGGACAGGAACCCGTAGCCCGGGTGGATCGCCTGCGCGCCTGACCGGCGGGCGGCGTCCAGCACGGCGTCGACGTCGAGGTAGGACTCGCTGGCCGGTGCCGGCCCGAGGCGGACGGCGTCGTCGGCCTCGCGCACGTGGGGGGCGTCGACGTCGGCGTCGCTGTGCACCGCGATCGTGCGGATGCCCAGCTCGCGGCAGGTCCGCATGACGCGACGGGCGATCTCGCCGCGGTTGGCGACCAGGACGGCGTCGAACATCACGCGGACCCTTCGTCGGCGTCGACCGCCCACGGCGGCGAGGTCTTCCCGAGGAAGGCTTGCATGCCGGCCTGGCCCTCCGGGCCGTTGCGCAGCCGCGCGATCAGCGGGATCGTGATCTCGCGGGCCTCGACCGGGTCCAGGCCGTCGACCTCGCGGATCATTCGCTTCACCTCTCGCTGGGCGCCGGGGGCAGCGGCCAGCAGCTTGCCGACCACGCCGTCGGTCACCTCGTCGAGTTCGTCGGCCTCGCACAGCTCGTGGACGAGCCCGATGGCACGGCCACGTTCGACATCGAACACCTCGCCGGTCAGGAACAGCGGCCGGGCCGCCCCGACGCCGATCTTGGGCAGCACGTAGGTGGAGATGACCGCCGGGGCCAGGCCCAGCTTCGTCTCGGTGAAGCCCAGCTTCGCGCCGCGCACGGCGACGACGATGTCGGCGCACGCGACCAGGCCGGTGCCGCCCGCCAGGGCGTGGCCGTTGACCTTCGCGACCACCGGGGCGGGGAACGTGTCGATGGCGTGCATGAGCCGGTCGAGGCGGCGCGAGTCCGCGACCTGCTCGTCGTGGGTGTAGTCGACCATCGACCGCATCCAGTTCAGGTCGGCACCGGCCGAGAACACCGACCCCGCCCCGGTCAGCACCACCACGCGCACGTCGTCGTCGCCCCGCAGCTCCGCGAGTGATGCGCCCAGTGCCTCCATGAGCCCCGGCCCGAACGCGTTGCGCACCTCCGGCCGGTTCATCGTCAGCGTGACGACCCCGCGGTCGTCGCGATCCACCAGCAACTCGTCGGTCACGTCGGGCACCTCACATCCGGAAGACGCCCCAGTCGGGGCGGCCGTAGGGGGCGTGGAAGGACGCGGCCAGGCCGAGCGCGAGCACCGACCGCGTGTCGACCGGGTCGATGACGCCGTCGTCCCACAGCCGCGCGGTGGCGTAGTAGGGGTGGCCCTGGGTCTCGTACTGCTCGCGGATCGGCGCCT
>CAZDIF010000555.1:0-2024 GCA_964505365.1 uncultured Actinomycetota bacterium | reverse complement strand
CTCGACCGCAAGGCCGTCGGCCTGCAGGAGTGGATCGTCTACCGGGTGGCCGGCAAGGAACTGCCCGTCGAGCTGCGTCCCGACGACGTCAAGGGCGACGAGGCCTGGGCCGAGGCGGTCGAGGAACGCCGTCCCGTGCGCATCGTGACCACGCCCGGGCGGGTGCTGCTCAACGCGATCCTCCCCGAGCGGTTCGCCTACATCAACAAGACCCTGGGCAAGAAGGACCTGGCCGACATCGTCAACCGCTGCGCCGACCGTCTGGAGCAGTGGGAGGTCGCCGGGATCCTCGACGACCTCAAGGACCTCGGGTTCCGCTACGCGACCCTGGCCGGGGTGACGATCTCGATCGACGACGTCGAGACCCCCGTCGACAAGGCCAAGGTCCTCGAGCAGTACGAGGACCGGGCCAAGAAGGTCGAGAAGCAGTTCGTCCGCGGTGTGATCACCGCCAACGAGCGCCGGCAGGAGCTCATCGAGATCTGGACGGAGGCGACGAACAAGGTCTCCGACGAGATGGAGGCCGGGTTCAGCGCCACCAACCCCATCTTCATGATGGCCAACTCCGGCGCCCGTGGGAACATGACCCAGATCCGGCAGATCTCCGGTATGCGTGGGCTGGTCGCCAACCCGAAGGGTGAGATCATCCCGCGGCCGATCAAGTCGAACTTCCGTGAGGGACTGTCCGTGCTGGAGTACTTCATCTCCACGCACGGCGCCCGGAAGGGTCTGGCGGACACCGCCCTGCGGACCGCGGACTCGGGCTACCTGACCCGCCGGCTGGTCGACGTCTCCCAGGACCTGATCGTCCAGGAGGACGACTGCGGCACCGTCCGCGGCGTCAACGTCACCGTGGGCGAGTACGACTCGCAGTCCCTCTACGGGCGTGTGCTCGCCGAGGACGTCACCTACCCCGGTCGCCGCAAGCGTCTGCTCGCCGCGGGCGAGGAGGTCGCCGACGGCGAGATCCGCCTGCTGCGCAAGGTCCTGGTCAAGGGCCTCGACCCGGAGACCGACGAGGAGCTCGAGGACCAGCCCACCGACGAGGACCGCGTGATCAAGGTCCGTTCGGTGATGACCTGCGAGACCGACTACGGCGTCTGCCGCCTGTGCTACGGCCGGGCGCTGGCCGCCGGTGAGCTCGTCGACCTCGGCGAGGCGGTCGGGATCATGGCCGCCCAGTCGATCGGTGAGCCCGGCACCCAGCTGACCATGCGGACCTTCCACACCGGTGGTGTCGCCACAGCCGACGACATCACCCAGGGTCTGCCCCGTGTCGTGGAGCTGTTCGAGGCCCGCACCCCCAAGGGGAAGGCGGAGATCGCGAACATGGCCGGCACGATCGAGGTCGAGGAGCAGAGCGGCGGGGACAAGATCATCCGGATCCTCGGCAAGAAGGACGAGGTCGAGGAGTACAAGGTCACCCGTCGTGCCCGCCTGCGGGTCGAGGACGGCGACGAGGTCACGATCGGCGAGCAGCTGACCGAGGGCGCGATCGACCCGACCGAGCTGCTCGAGGTGCTCGGTGCCCGGGCCGCGCAGCTGTTCCTCGTCAGCGAGGTGCAGGACGTGTACCGGTCGCAGGGTGTGCCGATCCACGACAAGCACGTCGAGATCGTCATCCGGCAGATGTTCCGCCGGGTGCACATCGTCGAACCGGGCGACACGAACTTCCTGCCCGGCGAGAACGTCGAACGGGCGAACTTCCAGAAGGAGAACGCCCGGGTGGTCGAGGAGGGCGGGACGCCCGCCACCGGCCGTCAGCTGCTCATGGGTATCACCAAGGCGTCGCTGGCGACCGACTCGTGGCTGTCCGCCGCGTCCTTCCAGGAGACGACACGCGTGCTCACCGAGGCCGCGATCGAGTCCAAGGAGGACGACCTGATCGGCCTCAAGGAGAACGTGATCATCGGCAAGCTGATCCCGTCCGGCACCGGTCTGAAGGACTACCGGACCGTCGAGGTGGGCCACACCGAGATGCCCGAGCAGGCGCTGCCCGCCGACATCGCCGAGTTCCTCGCCTC
>CAZDIF010000554.1:0-2030 GCA_964505365.1 uncultured Actinomycetota bacterium | reverse complement strand
CCCTACGGGCACGCCAACCACGGCGTCTACCTCAACTGGTTCGAGACCGCCCGGATCGAGGTGATGGACGAGCTGGGGTTCCCCCTCGGCGGCCTCCGGGACCGCGGGGTGCACCTGGTGGTGACCGAGGCCCGGATCCGCTTCCTGCAGCCCGCCACCGCCGGCGACGTCGTCACCATCGAGACGGAGATCGCCGACCTGCGCCGGGCCACCTCGTGGTGGCGCCAGCGGGCGGTCCGCGACGGGACCGTGCTCGCCGAGGTCGACGTGCGCTCGGGCACCGTCGACGCCGAGGGGCGCCCGGTGACCGCACCGGCCGACCTCGTCGCCGCCCTGCAGAGCCTGCGCCTCGTGGACACCACCACCTGACGGCGTCACTGCCGGATGAGCTCCACGTGCAGCTCGAGGCCGATCTCGCGGGAGACCAGCAGGCCGCCGCTGTCGAGCGGCATGTTCCAGGTGATGCCCCAGTCCTCGCGATTGATCCGCCCGGTCGCGGTGAACACCGCCCGGTCGTTGCCCCACGGGTCGGTGAGGCCACCGAGGAACTCCACGTCCAGGGTCACGGGCCGGGTGACGCCCCGGATCGTGAGGTCGCCGGTCACGGTCCCGTGCGAGCCGTCGCGGGTGACGGCGGTGGACCGGAACGTGGCGGTGGGGAAGTGGTCGACGTCGAAGAGGTCGGCCGACCGCAGGTGGTCGTCGCGGGTGCGGTCCCCGCTGTCGACGCTGGTCATGTCGATGGTCACGTCGATGTGGGAGTCCTCCGGGCGGTCGGCGATCTCGACGGTCGCGTCGAACGCGGTGAACCGTCCGCGGACGGTGGTGATCAGGAAGTGCCGGCCGTGGAAGCCGATCTCGGCGTGCCCCGGGTCGACGGTCCATGTCCCGGCGGCGGGCAGGTCGGTGCCGTGGAGGGTGCGGACGGCGGTCGAGGTGGTGGTCATGATGCGCCTCCTTTTATGTGTGCGCACGCACATAAACGTGTGCGTGCGCACGGATATTCCCGTAGGCTGAGGGAATGGGACGTGACGATGAGACCGACGCCATCGCCGCCTGGGCGGCACTCCTGCGCACCCACGCCACCGTCGTGCGCGTGATCAGCCAGGAGGTCGAGGCCGAGACGGGATTGCCGCTGTCGTGGTACGACGTGCTGTTGGAGCTCGATGCCGCTCCGGATCGCACCCTGCGGATGCAGCAGCTCTCCGAGCGGGTCGTGCTCAGCCGCACGCGCGTCAGCCGGGTGGTCGACGAGATGGAGCGCGCCGGGCTGGTGGCCCGCCGCCCGGACGAGGAGGACGGTCGCGTCACGCTCGCGACGATCACGTCCGAGGGGCGTCGGGTCCGACGGCGGGCCGCGCCGGTCTACCTCCGGGGCATCGCCCGCCACTTCTCGGACCACCTCACCCCCGAGCAGCTGGCGGCCGTCCGGTCGGGGCTGGAGGCCGTGCTCGCGGCCCACGGGGAGCCGACGACCCGCAGGCCCCGGTGAGCCTCACCGCTGCGCGTGGGGTCCGGTCGGCACCCAGTATCGCCGGAGGGGCACGCCGAGGTCCGTCAGCACCACGTTCTCGAGCACCCCGCCGGCGCGTTCGATGATCACCGCCGAGGCGTGGTTGTCGTCGTCGCAGGTGACGAGCGCCGGGTCGACGCCCAGTCCCGCGAGCCGGGCGAGGCCCTGCCGGAACATCTCGGTCGCGTACCCCCGCCGCCGGAACGCGGGCCGCACGAGGTAGCCGATGTTGCCGCCCTGGTGGTGCAGCCGCTCGTTCAGCACGTGCCGGATGGACACGCGCCCAACGACCCGCCCGTCGACCTCGGCCAGCAGGTAGTCGGACGTCACCAGGTGGCGCTGGGGCACGTCGCCGTGGGTCTGTCGCTCGATCCGGGCCAGCCACGCCGCGTAGGACGGCTCCTCGTCGAAGAACAGGGCGAAGTCGTGCCCCTCGGGTCGGACCTCCGCGTGCGCACCCACGATCACGGCCTCGTCCTCGGGCCGAGGTGGGCGGAGCACGAGTGGGCTCATGGCC
>CAZDIF010000553.1:0-2042 GCA_964505365.1 uncultured Actinomycetota bacterium | reverse complement strand
TCCAGGGGAGCAACTCGTCGATGCGGCTTTGGGGATGGCCGGCTGCGATGGCTTCGAGCGTGGTTTTCAGATAGGCGAAGGGTTCGACATCGTTGATCTTGGCGGTCTCGATCAGGGATGCGATGCGGCCCCATGCGCGCCCGCCTTCGTCGTGGCCAGCGAACAACGCGTTTTTTCTGTTCAGAGCAATTGGCCTGACCAAGTTCTCGACCTTGTTGGAGTCGATCTCGACGCGCCCGTCGGTCAGGAAGGTCTGCAATCCGTCCCAGTGTCGGTGGATGTAGGCGAGCTTCTCGCCGAGGCGCGATTTGGCCGAGATGCGCAGGCGTTGCGCTTGCAGCCAAGTTCCGAAGGCCTCGACCAGAGGTGCAGATCGAGCCCGGCGGGCCGAGAGGCGCTGGCCCGGGGACGTGCCGCGGACGTCTTTCTCGACGGCATAGATCTCGGCGATCCGGCGCAGGCCCTCGGCGGCAATCTCGGAGCCGTCGCGATCAAAGATTTCCTTGAGCTTGCGACGCGCGTGCGCCCAGCAATGCGCGACAACGATCGGATCACCGCCCTTGCGGTCGGGGCGCGTCAGCCGATTGTAGCCCGGGTAGCCGTCGAGTTGCAGCGTGCCGTTGAACCCGGTCAGGAACCTCTCGGCGTTTTCACCGTGGCGCCCGGGGGCGTAGAAGTAGACCACCCCGGGCGGATCATCGCCGCCCCAGCTCCGGTCGTCGCGCGCCAGCGCCCAGAGATAGCCGGTTTTCGTCCGCCCGCGACCCGGGTCCAGCACCGGCGCCGTGGTTTCGTCCATGAAGAGCTTGGTGGACGTCTTCAGGTGCTCGGCCAACCGATCCACGACGGGCGCCAGGTGGAAGGCCGCCACGCCGACCCAGTCGGCCAGCGTCGAGCGGTGAATGTCGATGCCCGAGCGGGCCAGGATCTGTGACTGTCGGTAGAGCGGGGCATGGTCTGCATACTTGCTCACCAGCACGTGTGCGATGGCGCCTTCCGTAGGCAGTCCGCCTCCGATCAGCCACGCGGGCGCCGGTGCCTGGATGACGCCATCGGTGCAGGTGCGGCAGGCGTATTTGGGGCGGATCGTCACGATCACCCGGCACTGCGCCGGAACGATGTCGAGCCGCTCGCTGCGGTCCTCGCCGATCCTGTGCATCTGGCCGCAGCCGCATGGGCACATCAGGCTGTCGGGCTCGATCACACGCTCGATGCGCGGCAGCCCTTCCGGCAGGTTGCCGCGATTGCGCCTGGTGATCCTTTTGCGCTTGGACGCGTCATCCCCAGGCCCCTGCACCTGCTTTTGTTCGCGGGTCTCGGCGACGGCAATCTCAAGGTCCTCGAAAGCCAGCTGGCGATCATCTTCACTGAGCTTCTCGGACTTCTTGCCGTGGACCACGTGGTTCAGCTCGGCCACCAGATGCTCAAGGCGTTTGACGATGTCCTCCAGCTCCGCGGCCCGCGCAGCTCTTACCTGCAAGGCCTCGAAGGCCGCGCGGTAATCCGGCGGCAGAACGGACAGGTCGAGGTCTTTGGTAGCGGCGCTCATGGCCAGGTTTATAACCCGGGATCAAGCCGGTGACCCCCGGGATTGACCACCCTGAGTCACTCCGCCGCAGCCGGTGGCCGGGCCTCCAGCGCCTTGACCTTGCGCCAATCCAGCCCGGAAAACAGCGCCTCGAACTGGGCATGGTTCAGCGCCATCAACCCGTTCGTGACGGCGGGCCAGGTGAAGCTCGTATCCTCGAGGCGCTTGTAGGCCATCACGAGGCCGGTGCCGTCCCAGTAGAGCAGCTTCAGACGATCCATGCGCTTGGCGCGGAACACGAACACCGTCCCGGTGAACGGGTCCTTGCGCAGCACCGACTGGACCAGCGCGGCGAGGCCGTCGTGACCCTTGCGGAAGTCGACCGGCTGCGTCGCCACCAGAATGCGCACCCGGTTCGACGGAAAGATCATGTGCCGCCGCCGAGCGCGCGCACGATGTCGGCAATCCGGCCCGCAGGCGTGGCACCGTCCAGCCGGACAGCCACCGACCCGGC
>CAZDIF010000552.1:0-2043 GCA_964505365.1 uncultured Actinomycetota bacterium | reverse complement strand
CCTCCGCGGAGCGCGCACGGGCATGCGCAGTGAGCGCACGAACGGCGGGGCGGGGTCACGCTGGGGTACACCTCCGACCACAGATGGTCGTTGCTGGGGTGGGGAAGGAGAGCCATTCATGTCCGAGACGTCCCACTCCGTCGCGGCCAGCCTGGGTGGTGCCCTCGTACGTGCCGCCCAGGCCGACGTCGGCCAACGCCGGGAACGCCAGCGACGCCGCCGCCTGTGGACGCTGGCCGTCCTGCTGGGGGTCCCGCTCCTGTTCCTGTGGGTGCGGATCCTCACCGGGTCGCCGTTCAACGTGTTCGCGCTGCCGAGCCTGCCGGACGACTGGGTCATCTGGATCCTGCCGATCGCGATCATCCTCGCCATCGGCCTGGCCGTGTCGATGCCGTTCCTCGCCGGCCGGTCCCCGCACCTCAGCTACCGCCCCGAGCAGATCGACACCACCTTCGACGACGTGATCGGCATCGGTCCCGTCAAGGAGGAGGTGCTGCGCACGCTCAACACCTTCCTCGGCTACGCCACCTACAAGGACCGGCTGGGCGGGACCCCGCGCCGGGGGCTCATGTTCGAGGGCCCACCCGGGACCGGCAAGACCCACCTCGCCAAGGCCATGGCCCGCGAGGCCGGCGTGCCGTTCCTGTTCGTGTCCGCCACCTCGTTCCAGTCGATGTGGTACGGCGCCACCGCGAGGAAGATCCGCTCGTTCTTCAAGGAGCTGCGCAAGGCCGCCCGCAACGAGGGCGGGGCGATCGGGTTCATCGAGGAGATCGACGCCATCGCCGGGCGCCGCGGCGGCATGAACGCCACGCCCGCGTCGGCGGTGTTCGGCGAGGTCGACGCGTTCCAGATCGACCGCACCCGGGTCGACGCGATGATGAGCGAGGGCACCGGCGGCGTGGTCAACGAGCTGCTGGTGCAGATGCAGTCGTTCGACGACCCGCCGGCCGGCGACCGGTTCCACAACTTCCTGGTCGACCGGCTCAACCGCTTCCTGCCCGCCCACCGCCAGCTCGAGCGGCGGCCCGCCGAGTACAACAACATCCTGCTGATCGCGGCGACCAACCGGGCCGACATGCTCGACCCGGCACTCATGCGCCCCGGCCGGTTCGCCCGGCGCCTGAACTTCGAGCTGCCCGCGCGCGCCGACCGGCGGGACCTCATCGACCACTTCCTGTCGCGCAAGGCCCACGCGGACGACCTCGCCGGCGACAAGTTCCGCGACGAGCTCGCGGCCCAGACGTTCGGCTACACGCCGGTGATGATCGAGCACCTCTTCGACGAGGCGCTGATCCACGCCCTGCGCGGTGGCCGGGACGGCATGTCCTGGGAGGACGTGCAGGCGGCCCGGCTGACCGAGGAGGTCGGCCTCAAGAACCCCGTGCCCTACACCGCCCGGGAGCGCCGCCTGGTCGCCACCCACGAGGCCGGCCACGCCACGATCGCCTACCTGTCCGGCACCCGCCGGCTGGAGGTCCTGTCGATCGTCAAGCGGGCCGGGTCGCTGGGGCTGCTGGCCCACGGCGACCTCGAGGAGGAGTACAACCGGTCACGCTCGGAGATCGAGGCGCTGATCGACATCGCCATGGGCGGCATGGTCGCCGAGGAGCTCGAGTTCGGCGAGCCGTCCACCGGCCCCGCGGGCGACCTCGCGTCGGCGACCAACCTCGCCTGCCGGCTGGTCGGGGCGGCCGGCATGGGCGGGTCGCTCGTGTCGCTGGCGGCCGCCAACGGCGGCATGCTCGACAGCGGCGACATCGTGTCCCGGACGCTCAAGGACGGGACCGCCCGGCCCGAGGTCGAGCGCGTGCTGGCCGTCGCCAAGGCCCGTGCCCGCGCCATCGTCGACGCGAACCGCCACGTGCTGCACGCCCTGCGCGACGCACTGCTCGAGCACGACGAGCTGATCGGCGAGCAGATCGAGGAGGTCGCCCGGTCGGCCGGCGAGCCCGTCCGCCACGTGCACATCGAACGGCGCGGCAAGGACCGCCGGCGCCACGACCACCTCGCCGACCACCGCGAGGCCACCGGCCCGGTGAC
>CAZDIF010000551.1:0-2049 GCA_964505365.1 uncultured Actinomycetota bacterium | reverse complement strand
GAGCCAGTCGGTGCGGACCTGACCCTGTCGTCCTCACGCCGGGCCCGGGGCTTCGCGGTCTGGGCGGCGCTGCGAGAGCTCGGCCGCGACGGTGTGGCCGAGCTCGTCGACCGCAGCTGCCAGCTCGCGCAACGCTTCGCCGACAAGCTGGCCGCGGCCGGCCTCGAGATCGTCAACGACGTCGTCCTCAACCAGGTGCTGGTCGCGGTCGGCGACGATGAGACCACCGAGAAGGTCATCGCCGCGATCCAGCGGGAGGGCACGTGCTGGCTCGGCGGCACCACCTGGCGTGGCCGCCGGCTGCTGCGCATCTCCGTGTCCAACTGGTCGACCACCACCGAGGACGTCGACCGATCCGCCGCCGCGATCCTCTCGGCCGTGGAACGAACGACCTAGGAAGGATGGCTCTCGCTGTCACGTCCCGCGTGCCCGACGTAGGCCGCCAGCACCGGGTCCCAGCCGGTGACGTAGCGCTCGCGTACCTCGGCTGCCCGCTCCCCCAGCCGCTCCCAGGCCCGGTGCTCGAGATCGATGCGGGTGCGACCCTCGCCGAGGTCCGTGAACCGGACCTCGACCTCGGTGACCTCCGGGCGCCAGCGACCGAAGGTGAACACCAGCCGGTGTGGTGGGTCGTCGACCAGCACCTCACCCCAGGGACGCTCGGTGCCGTCGGCCGCGACCTCGACGATCTGCCCGCCGGGACGTCGGTCGACGACGACGGTGGCCGCACCGTCGGCGACGGCGTGGGTACCGAGCGGCCACCAGGCGGCCAGGTCCCACCAGGCCTCGTAGGCGCGGTCCGGCGGGGCGTCGACCTCGACGGTCTTGCGGATGGCAGCGGTCGTGACGGTGGTCATGGTGTCCTCGTCGGTCATGGTCGGTCAGCGGCGGCGTCGGGTGGCGCCGAGGGGTCGGTGGTCGGGGCGTCGTCCTCGGCGTGGGCGGCGAACCTGGCCAGGGCGAGGTCCCACAGCTGGTCGAGGCTGGTGCGCAGGGCCATGAGGCCGGGGGTGTCGAGCTCGTAGCGGTGTCGTCGCCCGTGCGTGGTGTGCCGGACGATCCCTGCCTCGGACAGGATGCGCAGGTGTCGCGACACGGCTGGCCGCGAAACCGGCAGCGCCGCTGCCAGCTCCCCCACCGCACGAGGCCGCTCGGCCAGCAGCCCGACCAGCTGTCGCCGCGTCCCGTCGCCCAGCGCGTCGAGGACCTCGTCCAGCCCCGCCAGCGGTCCTGCCCTACGTGCCACGAGCTTCCTCCGGTAACTCGCCAGTTACCGTAACTGAAGAGTTACCTGTTGTCCACCAGTACCCGCGGCGCGTTGCGAGACATGCACGATCACGCGTGGGACGGTGGCACCGGTCGGCGCGTGGGTCGGCGGAGCAGCGCCTCCAGGAGACGGCGGCGGCGTCGCCTGCGCCACGCCCGGCGAGCGCGTCGCTGGTCACGCACCTGCTGGCTGATCCGGTGGCCTGCCGCGCGACGGTGGGCATCGTCGATGAAGGCCTGAACGAGGTCGGGAGACGGGTACACGGGGAGTCCTCCGGGGCGGGTCTCGATCTCACACCCGCATGCTCCGGCGAATGAGGACACATCGTGTCCGCATTCGTGGAATCCTTGCGGCATGGACCAGACCGTGCGCCTGCTGCAGCTCGTCACGCTGCTGCAGCAGCACCCGGACTCGACCGCCCCGGAACTGGCGGCCCAGCTCGGGATCACCACCCGGACCGTGCGCCGCGACGTCGCCCGACTGCGCGACCTCGGCTACGCGGTCGACGCCGCCCCCGGGCGACGCGGGGGCTATCGGCTGCGCGCCGGCTCGGCACTGCCGCCGCTGGTGCTCACCGACGAGGAGGCGGTCGTGCTCGCGGTCGGCCTGCGGGTCGCGGTGTTCAGTGGCCTGTCCGGGTCGAGCGACAGCGCCCTGTCCGCCCTGGCCAAGCTGGAGGAGCTGCTCCCGAGCCGCCTGCGTGCCCGGGTCGCCGCCCTGGGTGCCGACGTCGTCAGCCTCACGCCGACGGAGGGCGCGGCGACCGACCCCGCGGTCCTCGC
>CAZDIF010000550.1:0-2053 GCA_964505365.1 uncultured Actinomycetota bacterium | reverse complement strand
GGCGAGCTGACCGAACTGCTCCACCCCGCGTCGGGACGACGGACGGTACCCACGGCCCGGACAACCTGCAAACCGGGCGTGCCACCCGCACGATCCCGTTGCTGCGGACATTTCGACGAGTTGACGCCGCCATGTCCGCAGCAACGACCGAGCTGGTCGCCGGCCGCTACTCAGCCCAGGGCGGGCTGGGGGGTTCCGGTCTCCGCGTACGCCTTCAGGGCCTGCAGGATGCTCGCCCAGACCTGGGCGACCATGCCCCGGTCCTGCTCGGGGAAGCCGTCCTCGAAGTCCCGGTGGCGGAACAGCACGTTCGTTCCGCGCTCCGCCTGGGCGGCCGGGCCCAGCTCGAACTCGAACAGCGAACCGTTCCAGTACGGGAAGCCGGAGTCCACGGTGAAGCGCACGAGGCGCTCGTCCTCGACGTTCACGCGGCACTCCAGGTCCATGGGCGCCCCGGCGAACCCGAAGCGGGCGGACGACTCGTCGACGTCACAGTCCGAGGTCCACACCGCCGCCATCCCCTCGGTGGTGGTCAGGATGTCGAACAGCTTCTTCGCCTCGGCGTCCACGTCGATGGCCAGCACGATCATGGTTGTTCCTCCTCCTCGGGCACGGCATCCGGCGCCGCTATACTTAAGTCATTACTTAAATAAATCACACGACGGCCTCGACCGCAACCGGAAGACCTGTGGACCCCCTCAAGATCCTCGCCGCGCAGCGCCGCCGGCAGGTCCTGCAGCTGGTCTGGGACCGCGAGCTCGCCGCCGGGCAGATCGCCGCCCACTTCGACGTGTCGTGGCCGGCCATCTCCCAGCACCTCACGATCCTGCGCGAGGCCGGGTTCGTGACCGAGCGCCGCGATGGCCGCTCCCGCCTCTACCGCGCCGACCCCGACGCCCTCGGCGCCCTCCGCGTCGTCGTCGAGGCCGAGTGGCGGTCCGGCCTCGACCGCCTCCGCGACATCGCCGAGGCCGACGAGGCCACCACCCCCCAACCACCCGAAGGAGAAGGACGCCCATGACCGAGCCGCTCGAACTCACCACCCGGATTGACGCCCGCCCCGAGACGATCTTCCCGTACTTCACCGATCCCGACCGCTACGTGCAGTGGATGGGCACCGAAGCGACGCTCCACCCCGAACCCGGCGGCGCCTACCGCGTATCCATGCGCGACGGCGTCGAGGCACGTGGAGAGTTCGTCGAGGTCAACCCGCCCCACCGCGTGGTGTTCACCTGGGGCTGGGAGGACCATCCGCTCGTCCCGCCCGGGTCCACCCGCGTCGAGGTCACGCTCGAACCAGACGGCGACGGCACGCTCGTCCGGCTCGTCCACCACGACCTGCCGTCCGCCGAGGAACGGGACCAGCACCGCGAGGGCTGGTCCCTCTACCTCGACCGACTGGCCACCACCGCGACCGGCGGCGACCCGGGCCCGGATCCCAACGCCGGCTGAAGCCGCAACCGACGCACCGGTCAGCCGGCGGCGGTGGTCTCCTCGGGGGTTGGCTGCTCGGTGCCGCCCTCGGTCGGCTCCTCGGTGGGCGCCTCGACGCCGCGGATGTCGGCCAGCTCCTGCAGGGCCGTCTGGGCCCGGTCGATCTGGCGCTGGTACTCGCCGAGGTTGCCCTCGCCCAGCGCCTGGTCGGCGGCGGTGAACGCCTCCAGCGCCCGCTCGACCAGCTGGGCCTCCGTCACCGTGGCGTCGGGATCCTCGGCATCGGGGTCGGGCACCTCGACGCCACCGACGTCCTCGCCCAGCACGGCGGCGATCGCCTGGTCCAGGGTCCGCTCCATGACGACCCGGTCGCCCAGCACGACGACCACCCGTTCGAGCTGCGGGATCTCGGCCTGTTCGTTCTGGATGAACAGCGGCTGCACGTACAGGATCGACTCTTCGATCGGGATCACCAGCAGGCTGCCGCGGATGACCTGCGAGCCCTCCTCGCGGTCGCGCAGCGTGATGTACTCGGCGATCACGTCGTTCTGCCCGATGCGCGCGGCGGCCTGCTGGGGGCCCAGCACCGACTGGTTGCTCGGGAACTGCACCGCGAACA
>CAZDIF010000549.1:0-2053 GCA_964505365.1 uncultured Actinomycetota bacterium | reverse complement strand
GGTGCTGGGCGACGAGCAGGTTCTCGAGCACGGTGAAGGACCGCACCAGCCCGACCTGCTGGAACGTACGGCCGATCCCCCGGTGGGTGCGCTCGTCGGGCCGAAGGCCGGTGACGTCCTCTCCGTGCACGTGGACGGTGCCGGAGGTGGGCGTGTAGAAGCCGGTGAGGCAGTTGAAGAGCGTCGTCTTGCCGGCGCCGTTGGGCCCGATCAGGCCCACGATCTCGCGCTCGTTGGCCTTCACGGTGACCTGGTCCAGGGCCTGTAGGCCGCCGAACCGGATCGAGACGTCGTTGGCCTCAAGGACGTGCATCGCTGTCTCCTGAGGTCGCGGCGGACGAGGAACCACCGTCGCCGCCGAACGGGCGGAACGACAGCCAGTTGAACACCGGTTCGAACTGCTGGGCGATCCCGCCGGGGAACAGCGTCAGCGTCAGCAGCAGCAGCCCGGCACCGATGGCGGGCTCCCAGAGGGCGTTGATCGACGCCCACACGCAGAACCCGCCGACGAAACCCCCGAGGGCGACGACGCCGAGGAAGAACACGCCGGCGGCAGCACCGACCACGGTCGCGGCGATCGTGCCGGCCGTCCAGCCCTTGCGCTTGATCGCGTGGACCAGCTGTTCGACGACGATCCCGGTCAGCAGCAGGCCGAGGAATCCCTGGACGAGATCAGGCGGCAGCGTCGAGCAGACCTCCTCGCCCTCGCCCCAGGCCCCGTGGGCTGCCTCCAGCAGGGTCGGCAGGACCGCGAAGACGAAACCGCCGATCACGACGCCCGGGCGCGACCGCAGCCCGCCGATGACGGTCATCAGCACGAAGATCAGGGCCAGCTGCAGGCCGAAGGTGATCGGCGAGACCACCGTCTCGATCGACGCGAAGAGGGCACCGGCCAGCGCGGCCACGCCGCCCGAGAGGGCGAACGCCAACAGCTTGTAGCCCTTGACGTTGATGCCCCAGGACGCAGCGACGCGCTCGTCGTCCCGCAGGGCCTCGATCGCACGGCCGGCCTTCGAGGAGGTCAGCCGCCAGTCGAACACCCAGGCGATGGCCAGGCCGGCCAGGCACACGTACCCGTAGGCGATGTCGCCCTCGGCGAACGCGGGCCGGGGTGCGAGGGCCCCCGCTCCCCCGCCCGTCAGGGCGGTGATGCCGAAGACCGTCGACTGGACGAACACCCCGTACGCGATCGTCACCAGTGCGAAGTACAGCCCCTTGACGCGCAGGGAGACGGCCCCGAGTCCCAGCGCGATGCCGGCGCCGATCACGATCGTGCCACCGACTGCGAGCACCCATGGCAGCCCCAGGCGACTGAGGAGGTAGGCGCTGGTGAACGCCCCGACGCCGACGAACGCCTGGTGGCCGAGGGAGACCTGACCGGCGTAGCCGATGAGGATGTTCATGGACAGGGCGACGACGCCGTACACCATCGCGCGCGAGTAGATGTTGACGAGCGCGGAGTCCAGCAGGTGCGGGATCGCCAACGCGATCAGGCCGATCACGGCCAGCACGGTGAGTCGGGCGGCCATGCCGGCGGTGCCCGGGCGCCAGCGGACCCGAGGGTCGGCGGAAACCGAGGCGGAGGAGACAGCCGCCATCTACGCCTCCTTCCCGTACAGGCCCCGCGGTCGGACGATCAGCACCACCACGAGGACGGCGAAGATTCCCAGCTGCGGCGGGCCGGGCACGAGGTCGTTGATCTCGAGCTGCAGCACCACGGCGTTGGCCATGGCGAACACGACGCCGACCACCAGGCCACCGGCCACGGCCCCGACCATCGAGGTGATACCACCGAGCACGGCCGCCACCAGGGCCGGGATGAGGAAGTCACGGGTGACGAAACCGGGGAAGGCCTGCTCGAAGACCCCGGCACCGAGGATCCCGGCCAGGGCCGCGAAGCCGCCGGCGATGCCCCACGCCATCGAGGACATCACCTTCGGGGAGACGCCGTACAGCTGTGCTGCGAAGGGCTCCTGGGCGGTCGCCAGCAGCGCCACACCCGCCGGGGAGCGGAAGAACGCGGCCAGCACGGCCGACACGATCGCGAGCACGA
>CAZDIF010000548.1:0-2055 GCA_964505365.1 uncultured Actinomycetota bacterium | reverse complement strand
ACCTCGGCGATGGCGCCCTGCTCGACGAACTGCCCGTACTTGCGGAAGTTGATCAGGAACAGTTCCGGGGGCGTGCCGGCAGCGAACGAGGTCGACAGCCTGGCCAGCAGGTCGTCCTGGGTGGCCACCGGCGAGATCTCGAGCTGCAGGTCCGGGTTGGCGTCCTCGAACGCCGCGGCCATGCGCTCGTAGCCGGCGACCTCCTCCGGGCCCCCGAACAGCAGCAGGGTCAGCGGGTCGTCGGCGGCCCCGGGCGGGTCGTCGGGGGCCGTGCCGCCGCAGGCGGCCAGCGCCACGGTCGCGGTCAGCAGGAGGGCCAGCAGGCGCACCGTCGTCACCTGTCGTCGAGGACGTGGAGCGGGTCGTGGAGGAAGATCCGCTGCCCGACCAGGAAGACGGCGACGGCGGGCGCGGCCAGCATCGTCGCCGCGGCCATCAGCAGCGGCCAGTCCGTCGGGGCGAGCTGCTGGAGCAGGCGCAGCCCGAGCGGCGCCGTGTAGGTGCCGGGCGAGGTCAGGTACAGCAGCGGGTCGAGGAAGTTGCCCCAGTGGGCCACGAACGCGAGGACGCCGAGGGCCAGGATGACGGGGCGGACCTGTGGCAGGGCCACGCGCCACCACGTGGCCAGCGGCCCGGCACCGTCGACCGCCGCCGCGTCGACGATGTCCGGGTCGAGCTGGTGGAACGCCCACGCGAACACCAGGACGTGCAGCGGGCTGCTGGTCACCGGCCCCAGGATGACGAGGGGGATGAGCGTGTCGACCACCCCGGCCAGCCGGAACAGCTCGAACCGCGTCGCCCAGACCGCGGTGACGGGCACCAGCATCGCCACGAACGCGATGATGACCGCCGTCGCCCGGTGCCGGCGGGGCAGCAGCCGGATCCCCCAGCCGCCGAGGGAGCCGACCAGCAGGGTCAGTGGGACGGTGAGGAGGACGACCACGAGCGAGTTGCGCAGGTACGTGGCCCACGGCAGGGCTGCCCAGACCGCCGAGTAGGCCGACAGGGTCGCGTCGGCGGGGATGATCTCGAGGCCGCGTGGCGGCGGCAGCCCCCGGCCCCGGAGGGAGCCGAGGACCATGATGATCACCGGCGACGCGAACACGATGGCGGCCGCCGCCACCGCCCAGCGTGCGATGCGGTGCGTCGGGTCCGGGCGCGGCGAGGTCGTCACGGGCGCGAGCGTAGGTCCGTGCGGGTGGTCACCGTCGGGTGGCGGTCCCGGCCTCAGTCGGGCATCCTCACGTCCACAACCGACGACCCGCTGCACCGGCCACGAAACGCGTGCGCCGGTCCGTCGTCGTGCTCCCACCGTCCCGAAGGCGCTGCCGTGTCCGCGCTCGACCCCCGCGACCCCACCTCGGTCGCCCAGGCCACCGACCCCGGGCTGGCGGTCGGGCCGCTCGCCATGCTCCTGCGCCATGGGCGCGATCGCCTGGCCGAGGAGTTCGAGGACGGCGAGGTGCTGGCCTGCTCCCCGGCGGCCCGCCCCTACCACCTCGCCCTCCTGGCGGAGCGGGCCACGCCCCTGCTCGTCGTCACTCCACGCAGTTCCGACGCCGAGGCCATCACCGACGGGCTGCGGGCGTTCCTCGGCGAGGACCGGGTGCTGCACTTCCCGCCGTGGGAGACGCTGCCGCACGAGCGCCTGTCCCCGCAGGCCGCCACCGTCGGTCGCCGCCTGCACGTGCTGGACCGGCTGGCCAACCCGGGCGACCACGACGAGCCCGTCGTCGCGGTGGTCGCGCCGGTCCGGGCCGTGCTGCAGCCGATGGACCCCTCGCTGGCCTCCCGCCGGCCCCTGCGACTGACCACCCGCAGCGCCGTCGGCTTCGACGGCCTGGTGGAATCCCTCGCCCGGCTGGGCTACTCGCGCGTCGGCCAGGTCGAGGCCCGGGGCGAGTTCGCCGTCCGCGGCGGCATCGTCGATGTGTTCCCCACGGCCGGCGACCACGCCGTGCGGGTCGAGTTCTGGGGCGACGACGTCGAGTCGCTGCGCACGTTCTCGGTCGCCGACCAGCGCTCGATCGAACCCGTCGAATCGGTGAACCTCGA
>CAZDIF010000547.1:0-2061 GCA_964505365.1 uncultured Actinomycetota bacterium | reverse complement strand
GGACGGGGGCCGGGACGTGGCCGGGTCGAAGCGGCGCTCCCCACGGTCGGCGAGCACGTCGGTGAGGCGGTCGAGCACGCCCTGCGCCGCGCCGCCCGACCGCTGCTCGGCCTCCGCCCGCAGGACGTCGACCCGGCCCTGCAGGATCCGACGGGCGTAGGAGATGCGGTGCTCCTGTGCCTCGCACTCGGCCCGCATGGTGCGCAGCTCGGAGGCGTCGCGCTCCTCGAGTCCGGCGAGGTAGTCGTCGGACAGCAGGCGTTCCAGTTGGTCGTCGGTCATCGCGCCACTTTCGTGTCGTGCGGCCTGGCCGCAGGGTGCAGGCTGCCACACTCGCGGTTGCCGTGCCCGCAGGCCCGTACGATGGGTGGTCATGAACGGGACACTCGCAGACACGTCGGTGACGGAGCTGCTGCGCGGTCTCGCCGACCGCGGGGCAACCGGCGTCGTCGAGGTGTCCGGTCCACGGGGCACCGGGACGCTGCACCTGCGTGGGGGCCACCTCACCGACGCACGCACGGACACCGGGCATGCACGGGTGCGCCTGGGTGAACGGCTCGTCCGCGCCGGCCGGCTCGACCGGCCGGACCTCGACCAGGTCCTGGCCGCCCAGTCCGACGAGGCCGTCGGTGCGGCCCTCGGCCAGCTGCTGGTCGCCCGGGGCCTCGTCGACCCCGACGTGGTCCGGCTGGTCGTGCAGGAACAGGTGCTGGATGCCCTGGCGGTTGTGCTCGACTGGGGCCACGGCGAGTTCACGGTCACCGAGCAGGAGCCCACCGACGCCGGCGTCCCCCTCTCGCTGCCGCTCGATCGGGCCCTGATCGAGCTCCATCGCCGTGCCGACGAACGCGAGCGCATCCGGGCCCACGTGCACGGACCCGGGGCCGTCCCGGAGCCCGTCGAGGAACCGGACCGCCATCCGCGGCTGTCCGCCGACGCGTTCACGGTGCTGTCGGCCGTCGACGGTGCCCGAAGCGTGCACGACATCGCCGCGCACCTCGGCTACGGCGTCGACGGGGTCAGCCGGGCCATCTTCCGACTGGTGCTACAGGGACTGGTCACGGTCGCCGACACTGTCGAGGAGGACTCCCCCGTCGAGGAGAGCAGTTCCGTGATGACGTCCGGCCATGCCACCGCGTCGTCGACGGCCGTCGACGAGGGCTGGGACCGGCGTCGCACCGAGGACAGCCTCGTCGACGAGCCCGAGCCCTGGGTCGGCTGGGCACACGGCGCCGCGGACGAGCCAGCCGCCGAACAGCCGGTCGACGAGCCCGCCGCGGCCGACAGCCCACGCGAGGTCCACCAGCCGTCGGTCGCCGCCGACTCCGCCCCCGCCACGACGACGCCCCCGGCGGCTTCGTCGTGGGACGCCGTCGACGAGGCCACCCGCCAGTCCCTGTACTCCGAGCTGCACGCGGTCAGCCACGAGGCGTCGGGCGCGACCGCGCCGCCCGCCCGGGAGCCCGACCCCGAGCCGCCACCGGAACCCTCGGAGCCGGAGCCCGAACCCGAGGTCGCCCGGCCACAGTGGACGGCCCCGACGTCACGGCCCAGCGACGAGGACGTGTCCGACCTGCTGCGCGAGCTGCACGCCCTGAACCTCGACGACGACTAGCGACGCTTCGGCGGTCACGCGTACCGCTCGCGGGACGCGGCCACCGTCTCGAACGCCGCCGCCCGCGGCTCCCACCCGTGGATGTCGACGGCCTTCTGCTCGAGGTCCTTGTAGATCGAGAAGAAGTGGGCGATCTCGTCGAGCAGGTGCTGCGGCACGTCTTCGAGGGCGTTGATGTGCTGCCACCGCGGGTCGTGGTCGGGGACGCACAGGATCTTCTCGTCCGGCCCCTTGTCGTCGGTCATGTCGAGCATGCCGACGACCCGCCCGATGATGGTGCAGCCGGGGAACGTCGGTTCGCCGAGGATGACGATCGCGTCGAGGTGGTCCCCGTCGCGGGCGAGCGTGTCGGGGATGAACCCGTAGTCGCCGGGGTAGCGCACGGCGCTGAACAGCATGCGGTCGAGGACGAACCGCTGCTGCTCGTCGTCCCACTCGTACTTGTT
>CAZDIF010000546.1:0-2084 GCA_964505365.1 uncultured Actinomycetota bacterium | reverse complement strand
CGGTCTTTGAGCCGGTAGCTGTCGCCCTTCAGGGAGATGACCTCGGCGTGGTGGACGAGCCGGTCGATCATGGCGGCGGCCACGACGGGGTCGCCGAAGACCTCGCCCCAGCGGCCGAAGGGCTTGTTGGAGGTCACGATCACGCTGGCACGTTCGTAGCGGTTGGAGACCAGCTGGAAGAACAGGTTGGCGGCTTCGGATTCGAAGGGGATGTAGCCGACCTCGTCGATGATCAGCAGCGGGGTCCGTCCGAGCCGTTTGAGTTCGTCACGCAGCCGGTTGGCGTCGTGGGCCTCACGCAGGCGGGTGACCCACTCGACCGCGGTGGCGAACGCGACCCGGTGGCCGGCCTGGCAGGCCCGGATCCCGATGGCGGTGGCCAGGTGGGTCTTGCCGGTCCCAGGCGGTCCGAGGAACACGACGTTGGCCTTCTCGGCGATGAAATCCAGCGCGGCCAGGTGGTGGATGGTGTCGCGGGACACCGAGCGCTGGTGGGTGAAGTCGAACTCCTCGATGGTCTTGGGGGACGGGAACCGGGCGGCGCGGATGCGGGCGTCACCGCCGTGGGCCTGCCGGGAGGCGACCTCGCGTTCGAGGCAGGCGGCCAGGAACTGTTCGTGGGTCCATCCCTCGTCGCGGGCACGGCCGGCGAGCCGGTCGACCGCGCCGGCCAGCGCCGGGGCCTTCAGGGCCCGGCACAGATACGCCAGCTCGGCATCGACGTTCACGGTCGCCATCAGGCCACCCCGAGCACGTCGTCGTAGACGCCCAGGTCCCGCACCTCGACCTCCACATCACCATCGTCGGATGCGGGGCGGTTGCGGAAGGCATCACGGAGCTGCCGGCGGGCGCGGGCGTGGGCGGGCTCGGTGACCGTCGCGTGGCGGGCGAACCGGCGGACGTGGCGGGCGACCTCGGTCCCGTCCCGGGTGGTGGCCACCACCCAGTCCAGGTCAGCGGTCACCTCGATCCGGCGCCCGATCACGGCCGGGTGGACCGAGTAGTCGCAGGTGTCGAACCGCACATAGTGGTCCCGCGGCAGCCGCACCCACGACCGCCACGCCACCTGTGGCGCGACCGGGGGCAGCGGCCGCAGCGCCCCGCGGTCCTCGGCCACCAGATCGGCCGGGCGGGCCCGCAGGGTCCGGTGACGGCGCACGTTGGCACGGTGGGTCAGCCAGTCCTGCAACTGGGCGTCGAAGTCGGCCGGCCCCTCGAAGCCCCGGCCCGGCAGGAACGAGGTCTCGAGATAGCCGATCGCCCGCTCGACCAGCCCCTTGGCCTCCGGGTCGCCGCGCTCGCAGATGAACGCGCCCATGCCCAACGTGCCCCGGAACGCCTGGAACGCCTGCGTGAGCTCGAAGGTCTTGCCACGTCGACGGCCGATCGCACCCTCGCCGTCCCACACCACCTCCCGCGGCACCCCACCGAAGGCCTGCAGGCAATGCCAGTGACCCGCCAGCACGTCATGGGTCGCCCGGGTGCCGATCAGCTTCGCCGCAATCAGCCGCGAGAACCCCAACACGCCGACCTCGACCCACAGCCGGCCGGCCTGGCCGTGCCCCAGCGGGATCTCCACCGCCGGTTCCCACAGGTCAAACTGGGCCAGCTCCCCCGGCAGATAGCTGGTCCGCTGGACCGGATCCACCGGTGCGAACAACGGCCGCAGCTCCCGCACCCGCTCCCGCAGCACCGTCATCCCACGATCCCAGCCCACCCGCTCGGCGATCACCGTCGCCGGCATCGCCGGATCCATTCGGAGCAACCGGCGGATCTCCGGTTCGAACCGATCCACCGCCGAGCCCACCGGCACCCGCTCATACACCGGCGGCCGATCCGATCGCACCGCCGACCGCACCGTGTTCCGGGCGACCCCCAACTCCCGGGCGATCCGCTTGATCGCCCACCCCTCCGCAAAGTGCAACCGACGGATCTCGGCCCAGTCATCCACGGCGAGCACATCCCTCTCCTGCCCGACACCACAGGCAGGCTCGCAGATCGGTCACACACCGTGACCCGACCCCCGACCCAAGGGGTCAAAATTCGACCGCTGTCAGGGGGTCAAGATTCAACCGTTGCCGACA
>CAZDIF010000545.1:0-2094 GCA_964505365.1 uncultured Actinomycetota bacterium | reverse complement strand
TCTGGTTGTCGGGAGGAGAGATGATGTTGCCCCGGTCTGCCGTCCTGCTCATGACCGCACTGCTGCTCGCAGCGGTTCCTGCCGATGTCGCCTCTGATGGCGCCACCGTGGAGGCCGACCTGGCCCAGGCGGTCGAGTTCGACCGCCGAAGTGACAACGTCGAGTTGGTGGCGCGGGCCCAGTTCCCCCAGGGAACGGACATGTTCTTCCAGCGGCGAGAGGGACGGCATCGCCTCGACGGGCGGACTGTCCAGGGGCCCCGCGACTACCTGTTCGCCGGGGCGGACGCGTCGGCCGCCGTCGGCGATCCTCCAGAGGGAACACCCGAGGGCGTACGCGTGCTCGATGTCACCGATCCGACCGCTCCCCACCAGCTGGTCGCCATCGACTGCCCGGGGTATCACGCTGACGTGGCGGTCCACGAGAACCTGCTGATCCAGGCGATCGACTCCGCCGGGACGAACACGGGCTGTGCCGAACGCTTCGACCCGGACGGCGAGAACGAGGTCGGCGAGGCGGGGGTCCGGATCTTCGACGTTTCCGACCCGGCTCGACCCACCCTCATCACCCACCTGGCAACCGACGAGCTTGGCACGTCTGCGCACAACATCACCACGCTGCCGTGGGCGGGCGTTCTCTACGTCGCCGGGTCGGGGTTCACCGAGTCCGACCCGGTCCTGTCGATCGTGGACCTCGAGGATCCCGCCTTCCCGGTCAGGACGATTCCCATGCGCGACATCTCGCCGACGGCGGCTGCCGAGTGCCACGACATCGGGGTGGCGAACCTCGACACCCGTGCCCTGGCCTTCTGTGCGGCCGTCGAGCAGACCTTCATCTGGGACGTCAGCCTGCCGCTGCAGCCCACCCACGTGTCGATCGCCGTCGGCATGCCCGAGTCGATCCACCACGGTGCCCGTCTGGCGCCGGACGGCCGCACGCTGGTCCTCAACGACGAGCTCGGCGGCGCCGCGGTCGCCCCGGGCTGCCTCCCGACGTCCAGCGACCCGATCGGTGCGCTGCACTTCTTCGACATCGGCATCCCGGAGGTGCCGATCTTCCTCGGGTCGTTCTCGACCAGTGAGGCCGACACCAAGCTGCCGTGCACCAGCCACTTCTACAACTTCATCCCCGGCACCTCGCTGCTGACGGTCGGGTGGTACAAGTCCGGGATCATCGTGGTCGACTACAGCAACCGCACCCGGCCGACCGAGCACGCGGTGTTCACGCCCACCGGCGGCGACTTCTGGTCGGCCTACTACTGGCACGGGCACGTGTACGGCAACTCCTTCGGCGGCGGGGGCATGATCGGTGGCACCAATGAGGCCGGTGGCATCTGGATCACTCGGCTCGACGGCGTCGGCGACGTCGACCCCAGCCCACATGACCGAGGCGTCACCTGGGCGCCCTGGACCCCGCCGGACCATCCAGGACTGGGGCCACCCGCTCACGCACGCTGAGGCAACCTCGAGCAGTCGTCACGCCCGACTGCCGAACTCAGCCGAATGCAGAGAGCGGGGGCAGCACGGCGACGACAGTCCCGGCCCACAGCGCGAAGACCGGGAGGTAGGCGGTCTGCCATCGCTCGAGGCGGTGGAAGGTGGTCCGTCCCCTGAGGAACCGCGCGGAGAGCCAGGCGGTCCCGGCCAGGTTCACGAGCAGGACGAGGTTGAGGCCGAGCGCGGCCGTGCGGTTCGGCGTGAAGCCGAGGTCCCCGATCCGGGCCACCATCGCGCCCAGCACCATCACGTCGAGCGCGAGGGCGCTGGCGACGGCGAGCAGCTGGACACGGTCCATCAGCGCGGCCGGCCGGGACGGGTCGCGCGCGGACATCCCGTAGAGGACGAGCCCCAGCACGACCACCATGAGGGCGTCGAAGACGCCGAGCAGCTCGCGGTCGAACGCACCGGCGACGCCGGACACGGCGTAGGTGACCGCGGCGACCGCCAGCATCACGGCGAACAGGGGGGTGAAGATCATGGTGAGCACCGGCGCCATGTTCTCCACGACGTGCTGCTTGGACTCCACGAGCCACGCGGCCACGATCATGGCGCCGGCCGCGCCCGACGGCAGCACCCACTCGATGACCCGTTCGGC
>CAZDIF010000544.1:0-2098 GCA_964505365.1 uncultured Actinomycetota bacterium | reverse complement strand
CCAGGCGTCCGTCGGGGGGACACGGCGAGGCAGGGGCGCGGCGCCCGGTTCGTCGATCCGGGCGAACCGCAGGTCGGCCCACGCGTCGTAGACCTCCAGCGACAGGAGCACGACCCGGTGGCCCTGCACGGCACCGAGGTCCTGCATCAGCGGGTCCACGCGGACGGGTGTCGGCACGGCATCCTCCTCGACGTGCGACGTCCGGGCAGTCGACCGCGCACGGTAGGTGCTGGAGCCGCCGATGCGGCACCCTGTACGCCCATGGCCACCGACGCGACCTACCTCGACCACGCCGCCAGCACGCCCGTGCGTCCCGCGGCGCGGTCCGTGCTGCAGTCGTGGCTGGACGTCACCGGCAACGCCTCGGCCACCCACGCCGCCGGCCAGCAGGCGCGGGTGGCGGTCGAGCAGGCCCGCGAGCAGGCCGCCGGCGTGCTGGGGGTCGGCCCGCAGGACGTGGTGTTCACCTCCGGCGGCACCGAGGCGGACAACCTCGCCGTCAAGGGCATCGCCTGGGCGGCACGCGAGCGCGACGGCCGGTCGCACCTGGTCACCTCCGCGGTCGAGCACCCGGCGGTGCGCGACACGTGCCGGTGGCTGGCGGAGGCACAGGGCTTCACGGTGACCGAGGTGGCGCCGGACCATGACGGCCGCGTCGACCCCGAGCGGGTGCTGGCCGCGGTGACCGACGACACCGCGCTGGTGACGGTGATGGCCGCCAACAACGAGCTGGGTGCCGTCAACGACGTGGGTGCGCTGGCCGAGCCGCTGCGCGACCGCGCCGTCGCCCTGCACACCGACGCCGTGCAGGCCGCGTCGACGATGGACCTGGCCGGGCTGGACGTGGACGCGCTGGCGGTCTCCGGGCACAAGATCGGTGCGCCGCAGGGCGTCGGCCTGGCCGTGCTGCGCCGCGGCGTCCCCGTCGTGCCGCTGCACCACGGCGGCGGGCAGGACCGCGAGGTCCGGTCGGGCACGTTCGCGTCCGCGTTGGATGCGGCGTTGGGCGAGGCACTGGTCGCCGCGGCCGCCGACCGCGACCGCCTGGCCGCCACGGCCGCGAGGCAGACCGACCGGCTGGCCGCCGGGCTGCTGGCGCTGGACGGGGTCACCCGCAACGGCCCGGTGGACCCGGCCCACCGGCTGCCCACCCACCTGCACGTGTCAGTCGACGGCGTGGACGGCGAGGCACTGACGTTCGCGCTGGACCGCGCCGGGGTCCGGGCGGCGTCGGGTGCGGCCTGCGGATCGGGGGCGCTGAAGGCCAGCCCCGTCATGGACGCCTGCGGGATCGAGGCCGACGCCGTGCTCCGGCTGACCGTGGGCTGGACCACCACCGACGCCGAGGTGGACCGGGCCCTCGACGTGCTGACCGACGTGATCGGTCGGCTGCGGGCCGGCGCGTTCGTCGTGGAGGCCTGACGATGGCGAAGGTGCTGGTCGCCATCTCCGGCGGGGTCGACTCCGCCGTGGCCGCCGCGCGCCTGCTGGACGCCGGGCACGAGGTCACCGGGGTCCACCTCAAGCTCGCCGACGTCCCGCTGGCCGACCAGGTGCCGGGGCAGGGCTGCTGCACGCTGGACGACGCCCAGGACGCCCGGCGGGCCGCCCAGGTGCTGGGCATCCCGTTCTACGTCTGGGACCTCGGCGAGACCTTCGTCCGCGAGGTGCAGGACCCGTTCGCCGACGCGTACGCGGCCGGGACCACCCCCAACCCGTGCGTGACCTGCAACGAGCGGGTCAAGTACGCGGCGCTGCTGGACCGCGCCACCTCGCTGGGCTTCGACGCGCTGGCCACCGGACACCACGTCCGGCTGCGCACTCCCGACGGCGCGCCGGTCACCTCGCCGACGCCGGGGGCGCGCCTGCACCGGGCCGCCGACGCCGCCAAGGACCAGACCTACGTGCTGTACGTGGCGACGTCGGACCAGCTGGCGCGATCGCTGTTCCCGGTGGGCGAGCTGACCAAGGAGCAGGTCCGTGCCGAGGCCGACGCCCGCGGGCTGCGGGTCGCCCACAAGCCGGACTCCTACGACGTCTGCTTCATCCCCGACGGCGACACCGCCGGCTACCTCGCCGACCGGCTGCCGGCGGCGCC
>CAZDIF010000543.1:0-2098 GCA_964505365.1 uncultured Actinomycetota bacterium | reverse complement strand
GTGCCATGGCCGGTCAGCCGATCGTGCCGCCGCCCGGACAGGAGACGCTCGACGAGCTCCTCGCCAACGTGCTGGCAGCCGGATCGTGACATGATGGCACCGTGCCGGCACGGATGAGGTTCGGGATGCAACTGCAGGGGACGGTGTCGCTGGTGACCGGCGGCGGGCGGGGGATCGGCCGTCATGCGGCGATCGCCCTGGGTCGTGCGGGAAGTCGCGTCTGTGTGACCGCACGGTCCAACGACGAGCTCGAGGCCACGATCGACCGGATCCGGGAGGCGGGGGGCCCGGATCCGGTCGCCGTCGTCGGCGATGTGTCCTTGCCCGAGGACGTCGCCAGGACGGTGCTGGAGGCGGAGCGCCAGCTCGGGGCGATCGATGTCCTCGTCAACTGCGCCGGGACGTCCCCTTCGACGCCGGGGCCACTGGCCGGCGCGGATGTCGAGGACTGGTGGCACGTGGTGGAGGTGAACCTGCGGGGCCCCATGCTGTACGTCAGCCACGTGGTCCCCGGGATGATCGAGCGGGGACACGGGCGGGTCATCAACGTCAACAGCCTCGCGGGCGTCGATGCCCGGACGGCAGGCGGCGGGTCGGCGTACGGGGTGTCCAAGGCAGCGCTGTTCCGCTTGACGGACATCCTGGCCACCGAACTGGCCGGGACCGGCGTCGTCGCCATCGACTTCAGCCCCGGCCTGGTGCGGACGGCGATGACCGAGCAGGTGCCGGCCTTCGCCGACATCCCCGACGATCAGTGGACGGACATCGAGGTGGCCGCGGATGTCATCGTGGAGCTCGCGGCGGGACGCCTGGATGCCCTGACCGGACGTTTCGTGCACGTGGCCGACGACCTGGACGTACTCGTGGAGCGGGCCCAGCAGATCACGACCGATGGTGCACGGACGCTGACGCTGCGACCCTTCGGCCCGGACGACCCGGTTCGCTCCTGACCGCGAGTAGTGAAGCTACGGTCGCCGCGAGCGACACACGGGTGGCGCGACGACCTCCAGCTCGCCCACGCCCGTGGAGAGGCGAGGATGAGCGGTGTTCCGTGTCGTGGGCCTGTGGCGCTATCCGGTCAAGTCGCTCCTTGGTGAGCGCCTCGATGCATCGGACATCGGACCGACGGGGCTGGTGGGCGACCGCGCCTTCGGGCTTGTCGACGTGGCGACGGGCAAGGTGCTGACCGCCCGGCGTGAACCCCACCTGTTGTTCCTGTCGGCCCACTGGCTCGACGGCGAGGTGGAGATCGTGACCTCGGACGGCGAGTCGCTCGACAGCGACGCGGCCCTGTCGGCGTGGATCGGCCGAGCCGTGCGCCTCGCGCGGGCAGGGCCGGAGGGCGGCGTCTACGAATCCCCGGACGACTTCGAGAACGAGACCGACTGGGTGTCGTGGCAGGGACCCGGGCACGCATGGCATGACAGCCCCCGCACGCGCGTGTCCCTGGTCTCCACTGGCACGCTCGGCTCGTGGGCGCCGCAGCGCTTCCGTGCCAACGTGCTGCTCGACGGCGCAGGCGAGGATGTGCTCGTCGGTGAGCAGGTGCGGCTCGGGACCGCCGTCCTGGACGTCCAGAAACCCATCGGCCGGTGCGTGATGGTCACGCGGCCGCAACCGGGTGTGGAGGCCGACCTCGACGTGCTCCGCACCATCCATCGTGAACGCGGCGGCGACCTGGCGATCGGTGCACTCGTCGCCGAGAGCGGCTCGGTCGCGGTCGGCGAAGAACTCGAGGCCATGCCATGAGCGGATCCGACGAGCGACAGTTCCCGGGCATGTGGGTCGATCCAGACGAGGATCCACGCGCGACCGATCGCCAGCTGGCGGGCGAGAGGTCGCCCATGCCGAGGGGGTGGCCGCCGGCCTCGACCTGGGGGCGACGGTGACAGGCAGGTTCCACGGCACGGGTCAGGGTCTGGTGGGCTGACGAGGCACACGGGACCCGTCGCACGTCGCGGTACCGTCCGAGGCTCGTCACCGAGCAGCCAGCGCTGCCGTCCCCGCGCCGCCGCAACGTCAGGATCGCCGTGTCGCCGAGGCCCCACCTGGGCGATGCCGCCGGGCGCCTGCGGGTGCTCGGCCGCGACCAGCCACT
>CAZDIF010000542.1:0-2105 GCA_964505365.1 uncultured Actinomycetota bacterium | reverse complement strand
CGTTCAACCCGATCGACGTCGCCGACAACATGAAGAAGTACGGCGGCTTCATCCCGGGCATCCGTCCCGGCCGGCAGACGGCGGAGTACCTCGACAAGGTGCTGTCGCGGCTGACCATGCCGGGGTCGGTCTACCTCACCTCGGTCGCGGTCGTGCCGTTCATCGCGTTCAAGGTCTTCAACGTCACCCAGTTCCCGCTCGGCGGTGCGTCCCTGCTCATCATGGTCGGCGTGGCCCTGCAGACCATGCAGCAGATCGAGAGCCAGCTGATGCAGCGTGACTACGAAGGCTTCCTGCGCTGACCCCCGACGGCCCCCGTCCGGCGGCGCACCACGACCAGCAAGGAGCATCCATGCGACTCGTCCTCCTCGGCCCGCCGGGCGCGGGCAAGGGCACCCAGGCCACGCGCCTGGCCGCCGCCTACGACATCCCGCCGGTGTCCACCGGTGACATCTTCCGTGCGAACCTGCGCGACGAGACGCCCATCGGGTTGAAGGCGCGCGAGTACATGGATGCGGGCGAGCTGGTGCCGGACGAGGTCGTCAACGACATGGTCGCCGACCGCCTGAAGGCCGGCGACACCGCCAACGGGTTCCTGCTGGACGGCTACCCCCGCACGGTGGGACAGGCCGAGTGGTTCGAGCAGCACCTCGCCGACCAGGGCCTGCCGCTCGACGTCGTGCTCAAGTTCGACGTGCCCGAGGACGTCCTGATCGAGCGGCTGACCGGCCGACGGGTGCACGAGCCGACCGGGCGGAGCTACCACCTGACGTTCGACCCCCCGCCGGACGACATCGACCCGTCCGAGCTGGTCCAGCGCCCCGACGACACCGAGGAGGTCGTGCGCAACCGGCTGGACGTCTATCGGCGCGACACCGCGCCGCTCGAGGCGTTCTACCGCGAGCGCGACCTCGTGCGCGCCGTGGACGCCGTCGGCGAGGTCGACACGATCACCGAGCGTGCGCTGGCCCTGCTGGCCGAGTACGAGCCGCCCCGGGGCTGACCCCGCGCCACGCGGGGGAGCGTGCGCCGACCCGTACCCTTGCGGGTCGAGGAGGCTCCATGATCATCAAGAAGTCCCGCCGCGAGATCGAGAAGATGGTCGCCGCCGGCGCCGTCGTCGCGAAGGCCCACGAGGAGATCCGCGACGCCCTGCGCCCGGGGATGACCACGCTCGAACTCGACACCATCGCCGAGAAGGTGATCACCGGCGAGGGCGCCGTGCCGTCCTTCAAGGGCTACCGCGGCTTCCCGGCGTCCCTGTGCACGTCGGTGAACCACGAGATCGTGCACGGCATCCCCTCGACGGACGTGGTGCTGCGCGAGGGCGACGTGCTGTCGATCGACTGCGGCGCCATCGTGGACGGGTACCACGGCGACTCGGCCGTGACCTGGATCGTCGGTGGCGACGAGCACGCGTCCGAGGACGTGCTGGCCCTGGTGCGCGAGACGCGCCGTGCGATGTACGCCGGCCTGTCGCAGGTCGTCGCCGGCAACCGGCTCGGGGACGTCGGCAACGCCATCGAGTCGATCGCCCACGAGCACGGCTACGGCGTCGTGCAGGAGTACGTCGGCCACGGCATCGGCCGCTCGCTGCACGAGGACCCGTCGGTGCCCAACTACGGCACCCCGGGTCGCGGCGCGAAGCTGTCGAAGGGCTGGGTCCTCGCGGTCGAGCCGATGTTCAACCTCGGCACCGAGCGCACGCGCACGCTGGACGACGACTGGACCGTGGTGACCGCCGACGGCGCGGTCAGCGCGCACTGGGAGCACACGATCGCGCTGACCGAGGACGGCCCGCAGCTGCTGACGGCCCGCTCCGACGAGCCCACCGACCCGCGGGAGTGGCAGCCGCTGGCCGCCTGAGGTCGGCGAGGCCGTTCCACCCCGGTAGGACCGGGGCCGAAGGGCCTCGGTGGGGCTTCACGCGGTTGGACAGGCCGCGCGGCGGCGGATACCGTACGCGGGCGTCCCCGCGCGACAGTGCGGGGATTTCGTCACGCATGTGTGACGAGCCCCCACCCGAGCACGCGACGGAGGTCATGTGGCCAAGGAAGAGGCCATCCAGGTCGAAGGCACGGTCGTCGAGGCCCTGCCCAACACCA
>CAZDIF010000541.1:0-2105 GCA_964505365.1 uncultured Actinomycetota bacterium | reverse complement strand
GCCTCGGGGTGGGCGGCCTTGGTGATGACGTCGGCGGCCTCGGACACCTCGAACAGGCCGAGGTCGGAGCCACCGGCCAGCATCAGCAGCACGCCACGGGCGCCGTCGATCGACGCCTCGAGCAGCGGCGAGGAGATCGCCGCCTTCGACGCCTCCAGGGCGCGGTTGTCGCCGCGACCGGTGCCGATGCCCATCAGGGCCGAGCCGGCGTCCTTCATCACCGTGCGGACGTCGGCGAAGTCCAGGTTGATCAGGCCCGGGGTCATGATGAGGTCGGTGATGCCCTGCACGCCCTGCAGCAGCACCTCGTCGGCGAGCTTGAACGCCTGGACGACCGACGTGTCGCCGTCGGCGATCTGCAGCAGCCGGTCGTTCGGGATGATGATGAGGGTGTCGACCTCGTCCTTGAGGTCGGCGATGCCCTGCTCCGCCTGGACCGACCGCCGGCGCCCCTCGAACGAGAAGGGACGGGTCACGACACCGATCGTGAGGGCGCCGACCTCCTTGGCGACCTGCGCGACGACCGGAGCCCCACCGGTCCCGGTCCCCCCGCCCTCACCACAGGTGACGAACACCATGTCGGCGCCCTTGAGGACCTCCTCGATCTCCTCGCGGTGGTCGTGGGCCGCCTGGTAGCCGATGGTCGGGTCCGAGCCGGCCCCCAGCCCTCGGGTGAGGTCACGGCCCACGTCGAGCTTGACGTCGGCGTCCGACATCAGCAGCGCCTGCGCGTCCGTGTTGACGGCGATGAACTCGACGCCCTTCAGCCCGGCGTCGATCATGCGGTTGACGGCGTTCACGCCGCCACCGCCGACCCCCACGACCTTGATCACCGCGAGGTAGTTGGTGGGGTTGGTTGACATGGGGACTCCTTGGGGAGGGCAGCTGCTCGGGGGGCGAAGGACGTGTCGGCCGGGGGCCCGGGACGGTCGGTTGCGGGCCGAGAACCCGTGTGCTACCGTGACCCTCAACCTCAAGTAGAGGTCTAGTTCTGTGTGCTCGAGCACGTTCGGGCGAACGCTAGACCTGAGGTCGAGGGCCGTCAAGCCACCGGCCCCGTCCCTTCGTGCGTGGTGTCAGGGCTCGACGACGGGACGCGAGGGGACGCGGACGTCGATGCGCTGCACGGATCGGCTCCCCAGGTCCTCCAGGACGGCGCCGAGGGCACGGGCCTTCTCGTCCATCCGCTCGGGTCGGCCGACCAGCACCGCGGTCCCGGTGTCGAGCCGCAGCACGACGTCGTCGACGGCGCGGGCGACCACGAGGTCGACGCGCGCGCGGATCGCGCCGGGCAGCTGCTGCCACACCTGCTGGGCACTGGCCGCCGGCGACGTCTCGGCCAGGGTCGAGCCGACCACCGGGGGCGCGCCGGACGCCAGTCGCACCCGGGGCAGCCCGGGCTCGGCGCCCTCGGCCACCACCACCCCCTCGGCGTCCACCAGCACGCGGGTGTCGCCGCGCACGACCACCAGCTCGGGCTCGCGCTCGGCGACGGCCACCTGCACGGTGAGGGGGTCGACCCGGGTCAGCTCGGCCGAGGCCACCAGCGGCAGCGCCTCCACCCGACGGCGCGCCGCGTCGAGGCGCAACCGCAGCGTCGAGGTGCCGAGCTCCAGGGCCGCGGCCTCGCGCACGGTCGCGGGATCGAGGCGCTCCGTGCCGACCACGCGCACCTCCTCGAGGGCCACCAGCGACGACCGCTCGACCGCGTACGCGACCAGGGCGAGCAGGATCAGCGACGCCACGAGGACCGTGCGGCGCAGGCGACGGCGGCGCCGATGGTCACGCACCTCCGCGCGGCGGGCGGCGATCCGTTCGTCGACCATCTAGCTCCCCCCGCGCCCGCCCACCATGACCACCTCGGGCCGCAGGTGGACACCGGACACGTCCGCGACGCGGGCCTGCACCTCGCGGATCAGCTCGTGCACGTCCCGGGCGGTGGCGTCGGGCCGGGTCACGATGAAGTTGGCATGCCGCGTGGACACCCGGGCCCCGCCCCGTTCGAGGCCCTTGGCCCCCGCGGCCTCGATCAACCGGCCCGCCGAGTCCCCGGGCGGGTTGGTGAACACCGAGCCGCAGTTGGGCTCGTTGATCGGCTGGTGCTC
>CAZDIF010000540.1:0-2111 GCA_964505365.1 uncultured Actinomycetota bacterium | reverse complement strand
GGACCTCGACGCGTTCCACGCGATCTGGGGCGACCCAGCGGTGATCTTCTGGGGCCCGGCGAAGGACCGCGAGGCAACGCGAGCGCGACTCCAGGACTTCGTCGGTCACCTCGAGGACCCGCATGGCCTCCACGACCTGTGGGCGAAGACCCTTGACGGCCACGTCGCGAGCCCCGACGCCACCCCGGCGCCCACGCTGCCGCGCGCCTGACACCGGCCGGGCAGGACGGGGTCGTCGCCGGGCGCGAGCCTACGCTCCTCGCCACTTCGCACAGGGAGCCACGGTGAGCGAGCCGCAACCGACGGACCCGTCCGCCGGCGCTCCGGGGAGCCTCCACCCGGTCGTCGAGACGGACCCGACCGCACTGTTGACCCTGTTCGACCGGCACCGCCACGTCCACGTCCACGGGCTGGCGGACGTCGCGCAGCTGTGGGACAGGTCGACGTGGTACCGGGACGCGGACGCCGTGGTCAGCATCCTCGAACTCCCCGGCGGCGGTCCGCTCGTGCTCTACGCCGTCAGCCCCGCCGCGTCGACCCGGACACTGGCCCTGCTGGCCGCGCTGGCCGACGACCTGCCGGACCATTTCGTCATGACCGGGCCGATCGGCCTCACCGGCCGCCTGGCCGGAGCGTTCACGGCCGACTGGCACGACCGCTACCTCAAGATGGGCCTGCTCGACACAACGTTCCTCCCCAGGAGGACATCGAGGTGGGACTGGTGGCTGACCGCCTGGGGATCCGTGAGCTGTGGGTCGGCGAGGGATGGGTGTGGGATGCCTTCGTTCTCGCCACGGCGATCGCGACACGAACGGATCAGATCCGGCTCACGGTGGGCCCGATCCCCGTGTCCGTTCGTGACCCGGTCATGATCGCCTGTGCTGCCGCGTCGACCGCCGCGGTTGCCGGTCGGGCCGTCGGGGTCGCCCTGGGCAGCTCGAGTCTCCGCTACGTGGAGGGTGCGCACGGGCGTTCACGCCGGCGCCCCGTGACCGCCCTGTCGGAGAGTGCGCAGGTCGTGCCCGCCCTGTTCCGTGGTGAACGGGTCGACTTCGACGGTGCCGTGATCTCCACGCACGGGGTACGCCTCGGCAGGACTGGACGAGGTGGTGGTCGTGCCGGCCACAGCTGGTGACCCGGCAGGTGAACGCACACTGACGGCACTGGCCACCCTTCGGTGAGGGAGAGTCGATGCCCGCGCCGCAGGCCGTGGACCAGGATGCGCGTTGGGCGGCACGAGGAGAACACATGAGAGCCGCCAGACCCCTGACCGTTCCGATCCTCGCGGCGGTGGTACTTGCCTCGTGTGGGGGCGAAGGCACCGAACCTTCGGCGTTGGTGTCTCCAACGGTTGCCACTTCTCCGGCCGCCCCTCCGGATCACGGCACCGCGGTGACCGACGACCGGTCCGTTGATGGCAGGGTCGAGGTGGCGTTCGCCGACATCGCGGTAACCGCGACGCCGACGCGATGCGAGTTCGATGAGGACGCCGAGGCGCTGGCCGATGGGTCACCGCGGACGATCCTGGACGTGCTGGCGGCGGGCTCGGGAGCTGACGGCGAGGTGTGGGAGGTGCAGCTGTCGCGAACTCTGGCCAGCGGGGCGATCATCGACACCGTCAGCGTTCATCTGGAGGCGGGTGTGGCAGTCGATCGCTACGAGGCCCAGCGGGTGGTGGACATCGAACAGCAGCAGGTCGAGGACCTGTGGGGCGACAGCAGGAATGCCCTGCTGGAGCCGGTCATCAACCGCGGGGAGCTGGCGGTCCGGCCGCCAGATGACGTCACCTTCGGCCTGTTCCCTGCTGAGGGCGAGGAACCAGCGGAGATCGCGGGCACAGGCACGTTCTCGGTGATGTGCTCCCTGGTCGTCGACTGACGTCCGCTGGCGCAGACCCGGGGACGATCGGTCCAGCTGGGGGCGCGCGTGGCTATGGGCCAGACCACCGCCCCCACGGACGGGGCCGAGCATCATTCCACGTAGAGGGTCCCGTCATGCTCGACGACGCGGCCGCGGCCCAGGGGCAGTATTCGCGTGAGCGCCCGCAGCGAGACGTTCAGCCCGGGGATCTTCGCGTAGATGCCCTGCGGACCCCGCACCATCCGTCCCGA
>CAZDIF010000539.1:0-2112 GCA_964505365.1 uncultured Actinomycetota bacterium | reverse complement strand
TGGCGCATCGTGGGACCGCGACACCACGCCGACGTGCTCGCTGTGCGGCTCGACCGACCTGCAGGGCGTGCGCACCTCCACCCTGCAGGAGAAGGGCCGGGGCGACCAGTGGGCACCGTCGGGCGTCCGGATCGCCTGGTACTGCTGGTCGTGCACCGGCATGGACGTCACGTCGACCTCGCCGGTGCCGGGACCGAACCCACCGCCGGGGGACGCCAAGGACCTCCGCTCGCTCCGCCGTCACTGATCGACGTTCGGACAGTGGCGCCGGCACGCACACCGGCAGGAGGATGGCGCCCGATCGACGACACGGAGGGACACGAGGTGGACGCCATCGACCTGCTGACCCGGCAGCACGACGAGGTCCGGGGACTGTTCCGTGACTTCGAGCAGGCGGACTCGTCCGGCGACCGGGCGCGCGTGGCCGGCCAGACCATCCGCGCGCTGCGGGCCCACACGGCCATCGAGGAGGAGATCTTCTACCCCGCCATCCGTGGCGCGAGGGAGGAGATCGAGGACGACGTCCTCGAGGGACTCGAAGAGCACCACGCCGTGGAGGTCCTGCTGGACGAGCTCGAGGCGATGCCCGAGGAACACGAGCACTACGTGGCCAAGTACACGGTGATCAGCGAGCTCATCGAGCACCACGCCGAGGAGGAGGAAGAGGAGATGTTCCCCGAGGTGCGCGACGCCCTCGGCCAGGAACGCCTCGACGAGCTCGGCGACCAGATGGCGCAGCGCCACGACGAGCTCATGGGCGAGGACGAGCTCCTCGCGAAGAGCAAGGAGGAGCTGTACACGAAGGCCCAGCAGCTCGACCTCGACGGCCGGTCGGGCATGACGAAGCGCCAGCTCGCCAACGCGGTCCGCGGAGCGGGTTGACCGCGCCGGACCGTCGGCTCACCCGGCCAGTGCTCGCCGCACGGCGGCCGCGGTGGCCCGGACCTCCTCGCGGTCGGGGCCGTGGTCGATGGCCTCATCGGCGTGCGACGCCACGACGTCGACCTGGTGCAGCACGGCCCGCCGGTCGTCGGGGGCGGCTCGCTCGCCCACCACCTCCAGCAGCCGGAGCAGGGCGAGGGCGATCCGGGGATGGCGGTTCCCGCCACCCTGCCGCACGTGGTCGCACACGACGGCGAGGTGCGTCGCGAATGCCATGACCCACAACTGCACCCGCGCCACCCCGTCACGATCACGCCACGTCCGCGGGGCGAACGACCGCGTCGCGGCGTGGGACAGCACCACGCTGAGGTGGTGCACCGCCTGCACCGCCGTGTAGACGTCCTGCGTCGACGGCGCCGACGCCCGGTTGGCGATGTCGACGAGGTGGCGCAGGCCCACGCCGACCTCCTGCTCGGCGTCGCGGTCCCGGGCGAGCTCGACGTGGCCGGCGATCAGGTCGTCGGCGACCTCCTGGGCGACGGGCCCACCGTCGTCCCGCCACACCGAGGCCACCGGCCGGCCGTCGACCACGAAGTAGCCGACGAGCGGCAGGAACCGCACGCACAGCCCTTGCTGCGACGCGGCGGCGGCAAGGGCCGCCCCGTCGACGTCCTGCAGGTACCCCGACTGCCGGGCCCGCGCGACCGTCGCGGAGGCCGGAGGCTGCAGCTCGGCGACCAGCGCGGCCGCGGCGTCACGTGGCGGGTGGTCGCGGTCGAGCACGGCGAGGGCGGTGGCCTCGATCCGCCGCATGATCGTGTCGATCCGGATGGAGTCGGTCACGTGCTGGATGTAGTAGACGAGCATCCCGACGCTGCCCAGCGCCAGCACGAGCGCCCCGCTCACGGCCACGCGCGGCACGAAGGCCTCGCCGCCGGGCCCCAGGCGCCCGACCTGGTGCAGCCCGGCGAGCGCGTACGCGACCGTGCCGACGAAGGTGCTCAACACCAGCTGCGTCCCGCGGTCCCGCAGGAACGACCGCAGCAGCCGTGGGGAGAACTGGGTCGAGGCGATCTGCAGCGCCACCACCGTCAGGGCGAACACCAGCGAGGTGACGGTGATCATCGTGCCCACCACCACGGTCAGCAACCCCCGGGCGTCGTCCACCGACCCGTCGAAGGCCACGCGATCGAGCCACGACCCCGGCGACGGCTCGACGGCCGACAGGGC
>CAZDIF010000538.1:0-2113 GCA_964505365.1 uncultured Actinomycetota bacterium | reverse complement strand
TCGACGGGCCGGTGCTGCTCGACGCCGTCGAGACGTTCCTGGCGGACCACGACCTGGCATGACCCGCGGCGTGGCTACGCGCCGACGGCGGGCAGCTCGAGGGTGAAGGTCGTGCCCTCCCCGGGGGTCGAGGTGACGAGCACCGTCCCGTGCTGCGCCTCCATGAACTCGCGCACGATCGCGAGCCCGATGCCGGTCCCCGGCCGACCCGGTTGTCCCCCACCGACGCGGTAGAAGCGGTCGAAGACGCGGTCGATCTCGCCCGGGGGGATGCCGATGCCCTCGTCACCGACGTCCAGGCGGACCCGATCGCCCGCCCGGTTCCCACGGATGGTGATCCGGGTACCGGGGTCGGAGAACCGAACCGCGTTCGTCAGCAGGTTGTCCAGCACGCGAGCAAACGCCGCCTCGTCGACGTGGACCACGAGGTCATCGGGAACGTCGACTTCGAGGACGTGTCCTTCGAGGACCTCGCTGGCCCGTTCGACGGCGGAGCAGACTTCGCCGTCGAGGGCGCGTTCTGCGAGCTCGATGCGCAGCCGGCCCCGCTCGAGCCGGGTGAAGTCGAGCAGGTCCCCGATCAGGTGGTCGAGCCGGTCGGCGGCCCCAGCGATCCGCTCGATGAGTCGTGCCCGGAGCTTATCGTCGCCCTCGTCACGGTCGTCGACCAGGAGGTCGGCGAAGCCCTTGATCGCCGTCAGGGGCGTGCGGAGTTCGTGCGAGACGGTGGACAGGAAGTCGGACCGGAGCCGGTCGACCTCGCGCAGCCGTGCAGCCGCTTCACGCTCGCGCTCGAGGGCCGCAGCCTGCAGCAGCTCGGCGTTGTGGCGCTCGGTGACGTCACGGATCGCGGCCGTGACCACGGTTCCGTCGGACGAGTCGATCGGACTGAGGGAGATCTCCACGGGGAACTCGGTCCCGTTCTTGCGCAGGCCGAACAGCTCGCCGCCCGCGCCCATCGGCCGCACCCGCGGGTTGTTCACGTAGCCGTCCCGGTACGAGGCATGGGTGGGTCGGAAGCGGTACGGCATGAGCATCTCGACGTGCCGCCCCACGAGCTCCTCGCGCCCGTACCCGAACAGGGCCTCCGTCTGCGCGTTGACGAGGTCGATCCGCCCCTCCTCGTCAACGATCACCATGGCGTCGGGGGCGGCCTCCAGCAGCTCGCGGAAGGTCGCCTCGGAGGTCATGCGCTCAGTGACGTCGCGACCGACGACCGACACACCCGTCAGGCGTCCCGCCACGTCACGGATCGGGGAGACTGCCACCGAGGCGTCGACGCGTCGCCCGTCACGACCCCGGACCTCCAGCTCGAACGGCGCGACCCGTTCGCCCTCACCCACCCGCCGAACCACGTCGGTGGTCGCGGCGACCTGCTCGTCGGGAACCAGCCGTCCGACGTGGTGCCCGATGACGTCGTCGGGCTCGTGACCGAACATCCGTGTCGCCCCGCGGTTCCAGCTGAGGATGGTGCCGTCGAGGGCGATGCCCACGATGGCATCATCGGCGTGCTCGACCATGGCCGCGAGGTCCTGCGAGCCAGCCCGGCGGTCGCGTCGCAGCCGCGCGATCGCGTGCTCGCGCCGCCGACGCGCCTCGGACGGGGTCGGGACCCGGAGGGCCGACCGTGTGGCGGAGATCAGCTCGTCGGCGTCGAAGGGCTTGACGACGTACTGGTCGACGCCCGCGCGCCAGGCCGCCTCCTGGTCGAGGGATGACGCCCGAGCGGTGAGCATGACCACGGGAATCGCCGCGGTCCCTGGTTCGCCACGGACCTGGCGCAGGACCTCGATGCCATCCATGTCCGGCAGCATCCAGTCGAGCACGACGACATCGGGGCTGCAGTCACGGATGAGTCGCAGTCCCCATTCCCCGGACGTCGCGATGTCCTCGACGCGGAATCCGGCGCGCTGCAGCTGCAGCTGGCACAGCATCGACACGTCCGGATCGTCTTCAATGATGAGCGCACGATCGCGCCGGTCCCCGGCCATGCCTGCCCTGTGTGAGTCCGTGTCCGCGCAGTCAGGGTATCCGTGTCAGGAGGTCAGGGCTCGCAGGGCGGAGTGGGCGGCGTGGTGGCCGCACATGCCGTGCACGCCGGCGCCGGGCGGCG
>CAZDIF010000537.1:0-2114 GCA_964505365.1 uncultured Actinomycetota bacterium | reverse complement strand
AGCCACATGTCCGTCAGCCCGTACTCGACGGACAGGCCGTTGCCGCCGTGGGTCTGGATGGCCTGGTCGGCGGCGCGGACGGCCACGTCGCCGCCGGTGAACTTGGCGACGTTGGCAGCCGACCCGGCGTCGGGGTGGCCCGCGTCGTACAGGGCGCAGGCCTTGCGCAGCATCAGGCGTGCCTGCTCGTACTGGATCCAGATCTCGGCCAGCGGGTGGGCGATCGCCTGGTGGGTGCCGATGGGCTGGTCGCGCCACACCTTCCGCGTGGTCGCGTACGACACCGCCTTGTCCAGGCCCGCCTTCGTGCCGCCGATCGCGCTGGCCGCCCCCATGATCCGTTCGGGGTTGAGGCCGTCGAACAGCGCGGCCAGGCCACCCTGGTCGCCGGCGATCAGCCGGTCGTCGGACACCTCGACGTCGTCGAAGTACAGCGTCCACTGCCAGTCGGGGGCCGGCACGGCGGTGGGCAGGTGCTGGCGCTCGAGGCCGGGGGCGTCCACCGGGACGAGGAACAGCAGGGGCAGGCCGAGGGTGCCGTCGGGCATCCGGTTGCGCGCGACGACGAGGATGTCGTGGGCGTGCTCGACGCCGGAGATGTAGTACTTCTGCCCGTTCAGCCGCCACGTGCCGCGGTCGGTGCGGTGGGCGTTGGTCGAGATGCGGTGCGTGTTGGAGCCGGCGTCGGGCTCGGTCACGGCGAAGGCGACGCGGCGCTCGCCGGCGGCCAGCCCCGGCAGCCACTCCTTCTTCTGCTCCTCGGTGCCGTGCCGGGCGAGGATGGACCCGGTGATCGCCGGGGACACGACCAGCAGCAGGAGGGTGTTCTGGCACTCGGCGAGGGTCTCCTGCACGGCCGCCAGGCCCGTCATGCCCATGCCGCCACCGCCGTACTCGGTGGGGAGGTTGACGCCGAGGTAGCCGCCCTTGGCGAGCTCGTCCCACAGCTCCACCGCGGGCCGTCCGTTGTCGACGCACTCGCGCATGTACTCGCGGCCGTAGTTCGACGCGATGCCACGCACCGCGTCGCGCAGCATCTGCTCCTCCTCGGAGGGCTGCAGCGACATCATCACGGGCTCGTCCATGGTCTTGTCCTCGGTCAGGATCCCGGGCCGCGCCCGGCCTGGGCGCGGACCTCGCGGTCGAGCGCCTCCTGGTAGGCGGTGACGATCGACTGGATGGTCAGCGGTCGCAGCCCGGCGGCCAGCGCGCGCAGGCGCTCGCGGTCCTCGGGGGTGGACTCGTCGAAGTGGGCGACGATCCGGTCACGGAACACCGCCTGCAGCTCGGTGGCCAGGGCCCGGGCGTGGCGGCGGATGATGTCGCCGGCATCGACGAGGGCGTCGAACGGGGCATCGAGCGCCAGCAGCCGCATGCCGAACTCCAGTTGCGACGGCGTCAGCGACACGCGCCCGTCCTCGAGCACCTCGACCACGTCGGAGCGCTCGAGCAGCTCGAGCAGTTCACCGTCGACGTCGCGCCCCAGCCGATGTGCGAGCTCCTCCTGCGTCAGCACCATCCGGTCCTGCGGCACCCACGGGGTCAGCAGGGTGCCGAACAGGTCCACGGCATCGGCGTCGGCGTCGTCGGGCAACGCGGCGAGGAACTGCTCGATGGCCGCCAGCGTGTACCCGGCGGCCTGCAGGTCCCGGATCACCGACAGGCGGGCCACGTGCGCCGGCCCGTACAGGCCGGTGCGGCCCTCGAGCCGGGGCGGCGGCAGCAGCTTCTTGCCGGCGTAGAACCGAATGGTGCGCACCGGCACCCCGACCCGGGCCGCGAGCTCGTCGACGGTGAGCTCCTCGCCGGCCTCGACCACGGATGACGCCACGGTGTTCCTTGCTCCGCCCGACTGGGCCTCGGTCGCCTCACGACGCCTCGGTCGCGATGTGCCTTCACGAATGGTACACCGTTACTGTAACATTCGAGATGCCGAGGGAGCGCGACCGAAAGGCTCCGTGCGTGACCGCACTGACGATGCCCCGCAACCTGTTCGACGAGTCCCACGAGGCGCTGCGGGAGATGACGCGCACCTTCATGGAGAAGGAGTGCGTGCCCTACCACGAGCAGTGGGAGAAGGACGGCCAGGTCAGCCGTGAGGTCTGGCTGAAGGC
>CAZDIF010000536.1:0-2118 GCA_964505365.1 uncultured Actinomycetota bacterium | reverse complement strand
GTCTGCCAACGCTACGCCTGCCCTGCGACAGGCCAACGCCAGACCAGACGCGCAAACGTCCCGATCCTCATCACCCCGTGCGTCCCTCGCACGGCGGGGTGACCGCGGCCGAGGTCAGCGGGGGGCCATGCGGATGGCGCCGTCGAGGCGGATGGTCTCGCCGTTGAGCATCGGGTTCTCGACGATGTGGCGCACCATCATCGCGAACTCCGACGGGTCGCCGAGCCGTGACGGGTGCGGCACCTGGTTGCCCAGCGACTCCCGGGCCTCCTCGGGCAGGCCCATCAGCAGCGGCGTGAGGAACAGCCCCGGCGCGATCGTCATCACCCGGATCTGCTTGTCCGCAAGGTCGCGCGCCAGCGGCAGGGTCATGCCAACGATCCCACCCTTGGAGGCCGAGTACGCGGCCTGCCCGATCTGGCCATCGAAGGCCGCCGCCGACGCGGTGTTGACGATGACGCCACGCTCCTCGCCGACCGGGTCGTGGCGCACCATCCGCGCGGCCGCCAGCCGGACGACGTTGAAGGTCCCGGTGAGGTTGATGGCCACGACGGTGGTGAACGATTCGAGGCTGGCGGGCGAGCCGTCCCGGCCCACGACCCGCTTCGGCGGGCCGATGCCGGCGCAGTTCACCGCGATGCGCACGGCGCCGAGCTCCTCGGCCACGTCGAGGGCGGCCTCGACCGCATCCTCATCGGTCACGTCGGCTGGCACGAAGCGCACGCCATCGCCCAGCTCGGCGGCGACGCTGGCCCCGTCGGAGGACTCGAGGTCGATGATCACGGCCCGCGCACCGGCCTCGACGAGGGCCTGCACCGTGGCCCGGCCGAGCCCGGAGGCCCCGCCGGTGACGACCGCGACGGCATCCTGGCACTGCATGGGAGGCTCCGACCTGACGTGGACGTCAGGACCGTAGCCGCGGCCGGTTGGCGCGGGCGCATCGACCATCCGGCGGGGGCAGCGCGGGACCCGACGAGTAGCGTGGGGTCCCAGACGTCGACACGCGCGAGCCGGAAGACACCATGACCAGGATCACCTACACCTACACCGACGAGGCCCCCGCGCTGGCCACGCACTCGTTCCTGCCGGTCATCGAGGCATTCACCTCGGCCGCCGGCGTCGAGGTCGAGACCCGCGACATCTCGCTGGCCGCGCGCATCCTCGCCACCTTCCCCGACCACCTCGACGAGGACCAGCGGGTCCCCGACGCGCTGGGCGAACTGGGCGAGCTGGCCCGGTCCCGGGAGGCCAACATCATCAAGCTGCCGAACATCTCGGCGTCGGTGCCGCAGCTGAAGGAGGCCATCCGCGAACTGCGGGCGGACGGCTACGACGTCCCCGACTACCCGGAGGAGCCGGCCACCGACGCCGAGCGCGAGATTCGCGCCCGGTACGACCGGGTCAAGGGGTCGGCGGTCAACCCGGTGCTGCGCGAGGGCAACTCCGACCGGCGGGCCCCCGAGGCGGTCAAGCAGTACGCGCGCAACCACCCGCACTCCATGGGCGAGTGGTCGTCCGACAACCGGTCGCACGTCGCCACGATGGACGCCGGCGACTTCCGCCACACCGAGAAGAGTGTCACCGTCGAGGAGCCAACGGACGTCCGCGTCGAGCACGTCGCCGCCGACGGGACGGTCACGGTGCTCAAGGAGTCCATCCCGCTGGAGGCCGGCGAGATCATCGACGCGGCCGTGCTGCGCCGGGAGCCGCTGCTCGCGTTCCTCCGCGAGCAGCTCGACGACGCCCGCGAGCAGGGCGTGCTGTTCTCGGTGCACCTGAAGGCCACGATGATGAAGGTCCAGGACCCCATCGTGTTCGGCCACGTCGTCCGCACCTACTTCGACGAGGTGTTCACCGCCCACGCCGACACGCTCGACGAGCTCGGGGTCTCCCCCCGCGACGGGATGGCCAGCCTCGAGCGCAGCATCGAGGCGCTGCCGGCCGACGAGCAGGACCGGATCCGCGCCGACATCGAGGCCGCCTACGAGTCCGGGCCCGACCTGGCCCAGGTGGATTCCTCCCGCGGCATCACCAACCTCCACGTGCCCAGCGACATCATCATCGACGCGTCGATGCCGGCGATGATCCGCTCGTCCGGCCAGATGTGGAACAAGCACG
>CAZDIF010000535.1:0-2121 GCA_964505365.1 uncultured Actinomycetota bacterium | reverse complement strand
GCAGCGGCTCGGACTTGTCGGTGTCCGGGTCGCCGATGATCACGGCCTTGCCGCCGCCGAGGTCCAGCCCGGCGCAGGCGGCCTTGTACGACATGGCGCGCGACAGCCGCAGGACGTCGACCAGCGCCTCCTCGTCGGACGCGTACGGGTGGAACCGTGTCCCCCCGAGTCCTGGCCCCAGTGCGGTGGAATGGATCGCGATGATGGCCCGCAGGCCGGTCGACTCGTCGCTTCGGAACACGACCTGCTCGTGCCCCTCGAACCTCTCGAAGATGCCCATGGCTGGCTCCCGGTCAACGGCCGCATGTCCCGCGGCGCTGTCTGGTGTCGGTGGGCGGCAGCGGATCGCGCCGTCTCGCCCACGGGCCAGCGTACGTCGTCGTGACGTTCGTCGACGGGGCTCGGCGCCTTGGTCAGGCGAGCTCGTCGCGGATGTCGTCGGCGAACGCCCGGTCGAACATGGATGTCAGCGTCCGCAGCCGATGTCGCGCCTCGGCCTCGTCGGCCCCGCGCACCCACGTCCGCGCCAGCGTGCGGATGTGCCCGTCCGCGACCTCCCGCAGGTCGTCACGGCCGAGGTAGCGGCCGAGGTCGTCGAGATCGGACCACGAGCGCAGCGCCTCCTCGGGGTCGGCGTCATCGCCCAGGTCGTAGGCGGCCACGAGCGCGGCGGGGGCGTCCGGGTCCTCGTCGAGGCACTGCTGGGCGGTGTGCATCGCCATGTTCAGCTGCCGGGCATGGTGGGCGGTGCGGGCGAACGCGGCCAGCCGCGGCGCGCGCTCGGGCGAGGGCTCCTCCTTCTCCAGTGCCTTGAGCTGCTTTCGGAGGTCCCGGATCTGCTGGTCCGGGGTCACCGGCTTGTACCTGGCGCGCATGCGGGCTCCTGCGTGTGCGTGTGTCGACCCCTCGCCGTCGCCGAGGCTAGCCCCGGGAGGGGTCGGCCCGACGAGGAACCGGTGTCAGGAGAGCTCGTCGAGCGGCCGGCGCCCCATGAACCCGAGCTCGGTCTCGTGGAACCACGCGAGCTGGTCCTCACCCTCCAACCAGCACAGCAGGATCGTGCGGTCCTCGTGCTCCATCGGGAAGTCGAGCAGCAGCGGGGCATAGCCCTTGACCTCCACGCCCCGGGCTCGGACGCTGTCGAGCAGTTCGCCCATGCGGGCCTCGAGCGCCTTGAGGTCGGGGATCGACTGCGTCTGCCCGCTGTTGTGGGCGTGCGCGCGGCTGGCCAGCTCGGCCCGGATCTCGACCACCTCGTCCAGCGGCGCGCGGAGGTCGGCGAGGACCCGGCGGGCCTCGTCGAGGGTGAACCTGTGCTCCACCGAACGCCTCGTCGTCGTGGCCTGCCGGCACCGTAGCGGCGTGGCCACGCCCTGCCCGACCGCACACCGGCGGGGTCGGCCATCCCGGATTACCGTGGCGGCCGGAGCCGACACGAAGAAGGTGCGGGCGATGGCCGAGATGCGCGAACAGCAGCACTTCGCCGACACGCCGATCATCACGGATGGACTGCCGAGCCAGTATCCGGACATCGACGAGGTCGAGACGCAGGAGTGGCTCGAGTCGTTCGACGCGGTGGTGGGCGAGCGTGGCAAGGCGCGGGGGCGGTTCCTGCTGCTGAAGGTGCTGGAGCGCGCACGGCAGCGGAACATCGGCGTGCCGAGCCTGACGTCGACGGACTACATCAACACGATCCCGCCGGAGCGCGAGCCGTCGTTCCCGGGGGACGAGTACCTCGAGCGGCGGATCCGCGCGTACATCCGGTGGAACGCGGCGGTGATGGTCCACCGCACGAACGTCGAGCGTGGCACGGGTGGGCACATCGGCTCGTACGCCAGTGCGGCGGCGCTGTACGAGGTGGGGTTCAACCACTTCTTCCGGGGCAAGGACCATCCGGGCGGCGGCGACCAGGTGTACTTCCAGGGGCATGCCTCGCCGGGGATCTACGCGCGGGCGTTCCTGGAGGGGCGGCTGGACGAGGCCCAGCTGGACCGGTTCCGGCAGGAGGTCGAGCCGGGAGGGCTGGCCAGCTATCCGCACCCGCGGCTGATGCCGGACTTCTGGGAGTTCCCCACGGTGTCGATGGGCCTGGGGGCCCTGAACGCGATCTACCAGGCCCGG
>CAZDIF010000534.1:0-2139 GCA_964505365.1 uncultured Actinomycetota bacterium | reverse complement strand
TGCCCTCGGGGTAGGTCTGCCACGACTTGTCGAACAGGTCGGCATCCACCATCTGGACGTAGTGCGGCTCGCCGAAGCCGATCGGCATGTCCTTCAGGACCGTCGGTGTCTCTGCTTCGATGTCGAGCAGCTGGAAGTTCTGCGGCAGCAGCGTCCCGACCTTGGGGAAGCGGTCGACGGACCACTTGTTCAGGGAGACCCCGTACTCACCCCGCGGGTTCACCGTGTCACCGTGGGCAGTGACGAGGTGGCCGACGTTGTAGTGGATCGGGGTCTTGGCCACGAGTTGCCAGGCATCGTCCGCGCCGACGCCGGCCTTCTCGCCAAGTGTCCACTTGGCCACCGCGCTCTCGACGAACAGGGACGTGTAGACATTGCCCTTGTCGTCGAACTGGCTGTGCAGCGGGCCCCCACCGAGCTCGACCTGGGCGGTCCGCACGGACTCGAGGTCGAGCACCGGGACGCCGAACGGGTCGTGGCTGGAGAAGTTCTCCTCCTCGATGGCCTGCTTGATCAGCTCGATGTCGTAGACGGACGCGGTCGGGTCGAGCTTGCCGGCGACGACCAGGTAGTTCCCGTCCGGCGAGACGTCGACGCCGTGCGGGTTTCGGGGCTCCTCGATGAAGTGCAGGAGGCCCTCGTCGATGGCCGTCTCCAGCCGGATCATCCGGGCGCCGCCGACATCCTCGTACTTGCCGTCGGCGACGACCTGTTCGGCCTTCTCCCAGTTGATGACGTGCATGTAGTCGTAGTCGTTGGCGATGGACCCCGTCTCCTTCGGGGTGTCGCCGCCCCACGCCATCTCGGTGTTGTAGCTGTTGATGAACGCGTAGCCGTCGCTGGCGAGCTTGCCGGCATCGGCCAGGTCCTGGTCGTAGGGCGGCAGCTCGATCTGGAAGCTGCGATCCATGTCGCCCCGCCCGGTCTCCTGGTCGATGGCCACGAACGTGGACACGCCGCGGTAGACCTCGGCGTAGTCCTCCAGCGGTGCGTATCCGTCCTCGGCCCACAGCGGTTCGGGCGTCATCGAGGAGATGTGCACGTACTCGGTGTTCGGCGTGGCGAACACACCACCGTGGGAGGTCTGGATGTTGGGAATCTCCAGGATCTGCTTGGCCTTGAAGTCCCGCAGGTCCACCATCCCCAGCCGGCCGTTGGCACGGTCGTTGATGTAGACCCAGCGACCGTCGTAGTCGCCCTCGGTCTCGGACAGGGCCGGGTGGTGCGAGTCGCCCCAGGTGACGGGATTCTCGCCGTGAGTGCCGCGGACCTCGTCGGCCCAGTCCGCCCCGAACCCGTAGCCGGACCAGGAGTCGGGGCTGAACACCGGGACGGTCTTCAGCAGCTGCATGGATGGGACACCGACCACGTGGATCTGGCCGGAATGTCCGCCGGACGCGACCAGGTAGTAGTCGTCGTGCTCGCCCGGCGCCACGTAGGTGGCCAGGGCCGCCTCGGCCTGCTCGCCGGTCAGTCCACGGGAGTCGGCCGCGGCGGCGAGGTTGCCTCCGCTGCCGGACGAGAACCCGATCCTGGCGCCGAGCATGCCGGCGACCAACCCGACGACCAACGCCACAACGAGTGCGGTCCGTGAGGACAGATTCATCACGTGTCTCCTGTCAGATGCATCGACGGGCTGCCGATGCGGGGAAGTTCTGGGTGGTCGCATCCGAGGCTCTCTGACTGGGATAACCCGAAGTAGATCGCTCCTTGACTATATGACTAAACGTTATGTCCGCAGGGCTCCAATAGTCCCGATCTGCAGGGCCGTCCGGCCCCTCACGGGCAGGCCCTCCGGCCGTCTCGCTTCAGCGCCGTCCCACCGCGCTGGCCGAGCCCTGTGTCAGGTGGGCGGTGCCCCTGGTGCCCGCCAAGCGGGATAGGGGATACCGGCGAGCCGGTTGATGACGTATCCCTGCACGGTGAGCAGCGCCACTGCGGCCATCAGGACGAGCAGCTGCCAGGGCTCCCGCAGGATCCCCAGAGAGACGATGAGCGTGGTCGCCCCGGCGGGCGGGTGGGGGACCTTGAGCCAGACCATCACGCCGCTGGTCAGGGCCAGCGACAGGGCCGCGGCCCCGGTACGCGGTGCCGTGACCGACGACGCCAGGGCGGGCGCGGCGTCCAGGAGCCCGAACG
>CAZDIF010000533.1:0-2144 GCA_964505365.1 uncultured Actinomycetota bacterium | reverse complement strand
TGGTTCGGCCCGTTCGACTACCTCCGCTGGATCCGCACCTGGTGGCACCGCGTCCACCGCCACGAGATCGGCCACGACCCCTGACGACACGCATTGCTGCGGACATCTGCACCGCCGATGCCGCAATTGTCCGCAGCAACGGACCTACCGCCCCGCGCGCCACCCGGCACCCAGCGAGCGGGCTGAGGATGGGTGGTCCTCGCAGGCCGACTCTAAAGCGGATGTATGAAGGTGGGTGCCCCGGTTCATACGGGCGGAGGTCACGTAGGGTGATCTCGGGAGAGGCCCCGGCGGACACGTTTCAAGCGGTGAGCTATGGGCTCGTTGCGCTGATGGTGGCCGGGGCCTGTTTCCCGAGCAGGCTCGATTGAGGGAATTGGCGGGTGGCTCGATCACCGTGCGCCGCATCACTCTCACATGCGTGGGCGCCTACGTGGCTGCCCCCAGGCGTGTGCTGGGCAGTGTCGGGAGACCGTGTGCCGATCGGCTCTGAGCGTGGCCGAGGGCCGCTCCCGGGTGAATGACCACCGCGTCGTCGGCTTCGTTGGTCCGGATCGGCGACGCCTGAGCAGGAGGGCCCTCGATGAGACCCCACCGTAACGGCAGAACCACGATCGGGATCGATCTTGCGGTCGTGGCACCCCATCAGATCGCGGTCCGGGGCAGTGACCGCGACGAAACGTTCAAGGTGTCACCCACCCTGGACGGCCTGACCGAGCTGACCCGTCGTCTCGCCCCGCACGCGCCGGCCACGGTCGTGGTCGAACCCACCGGCATGTCCTGGCTCGCTGTCGGGCATGCCGCCCGACAGGCCGGGTGCGAACTGTCGTTGATCGGGTCGCGCCATTCGGCCCGGCTTCGTGGCGCTGTCGCGGGCAAGAACAAGACCGACGTGATCGACGCGGAACTGCTGGCCAGCTGCGCCGACGTGTTCGACCTGGCACCGACCAGCCTGCAGTCACCTGCCCAGATCGCCCTGCGACGGGCCGTGCGACGCCGCCACGTGGGAATGGTCCAGGCCCACCGCGGCGAGTGCCGACTGTGGTCGCTGGCCCACTGGGCCTTCCCGGACCTGTGGCAGGCCTGCGGCTCCTCACACCGGCTGGTGCAGCCGATCCTGCGTCGCTGGCCCGACCTGCGCCACCTAGCGCGCGCACGCACACGCACGATCATGCACGAGTGCGACGGGAGGCTGCGTGATGGGGGCGACCTCGAGGAGCGTGCCCGCAGCATCCGCCAGACCGCTGCCGGCTGGGCCGAGTTCTGGCACAGCCGGATCGACCTCGACGCCCTGGCCTGGGAAGTCGGTGAACTCCTCGATGACATCACCGCGGCGGACGGCATCATCAGCCGGGCTGCTTGCCGGGCCGATCGCGCATGGCACGACGGCTGGGGCGACGACCAGCTCCTGCAGTCGCTGCCCGGGATCGGTCCGATCGTCGCCCCCACGGTGCGAGCATGGCTCGGTGACGCCACCCAGTTCGACACCGGCAAACAAGCCGCTGCCTTCGTCGGACTGAACCCCTCCAACTGGGAATCCGGGATGATGGCCACCCCCTCACGGCCCATCACGAAGGAAGGCCCACCCGAACTCCGGCTGGCGTTCTACCAGGCCGCCAACACCGCCCGCCGACGCGACCCCCAGCTCGCCGCCTCCTACCGGCGGCTCATGGTCGAACGCAACCACAACCACATCAAGGCCACCTGCGCGGTAGCCCGCAAGCTCGTCACCCGCGTGTGGGCCACCCTCAACCGTGGCACCGCCTACGTCCACCGTGACCTCGATGGCAACCCGATCGACGCGCCCACCGCCGCACGGATCGCGGCCACCCTGACCGTGCCCGAACACGTGCGCCGGCGCTGCCGCGCCCGCGCCGCCGCCTACAAGCGCGGCCGCCTCGCAGCCTGACACCAACGACAACCAGCGCTCACCGACATCACGGCCGGACACCGGCTCAACCTCGCCATGCCCACACACCGTGACCACCCCTCCCCTTGACAACCGTTAGGGAATCAGCGGAAGCCCGCCAGGGCTGAGCACCAAGCGAGGAGGCCGAAGAGGACCAGCCACCGCAGGCCCGCGGGCACACAGCGCAGGCCCGCGAACAGAGCTGTCAGTAGCGGTAGGTGTCGTCCTTGTAGGG
>CAZDIF010000532.1:0-2145 GCA_964505365.1 uncultured Actinomycetota bacterium | reverse complement strand
CGAAGGTCACGCCCGACCGTCGCACGGCGTACCACGCGAGGCTGATCGCGATCAGCGCGAGGACCGCCAGCTGGGCGGTGGTTCCGGAGAACCCGATGATGGCCAGGCACCCGAGCGCACCCACCAGCTGCGGGAACGGTGTCAGCGGCACGCGGAAGCTGGGGCGATACCACGGGGGGTCGGCGACGCGTAGTGCCACCGCGCCGACGTTGATCGCCGCATAGGAGTACAGCTGGAGCGACGAGGCGATCTTGGCCAGCTCCTCGATGTTGGGCAGCGCGACGATCAGGACCGCCGCGATCGTCGAGGTCAGCACGATCGCCCGCAGTGGCGTCACGAACCGAGAGCTGATCTGCGCGAGCCACCCGGGGAACAGTCAGTCTCGGGACATCGCCAAGTTGATCCGCGAGGCGGCCAGGATCGACGCGTTGGCCGACGACAGCGTCGCGAATAGCCCGGCGATGATGATGCCCGTGGCGCCCGCACCGCCGAAAGCCAGGCGCGCAGTCCGGGTCAGCGGATCGGGCACATCGCGGACAGCCTGCTGGGTGAACACCCCGGCGATCACAAGCACGATCAGCACGTACAACTGACGTGCTTCTGAATTAATGAAGCGTTCGGCCGGAGAAACTCACCACCATCGGGGGGGCTGGGTCATCGGGTTCGGTCCTGATCTTGACGACGGTAGGCGATGCGGGCCTGGCGTGCTGCGGCCATGCCCTCGCGGCGCGCGCGGCGGATGTCCTGGCCGCGGCCGTGGTGCTCATCGTCGGGCGTGACATAGCCCAGCCCGGCGTGCAGCCGGACGGTGTTGTAGTCGGTGCGGACCCGCTCGAGCTCCTCGGCGAGCACGGCGGGGTCGCTGATGTGCTCCAGGTGGGGCCAGTCGTGCTTGAGGTGCCCGAAGAACGACTCGATGTGGGCCTGGTCGGTGGGGGTGTGGGGCCGGCCGGTGTGCATCGCCAACGAGTGCAGCGCCATGAACTCCCTGGTGGTGCCCGAGACCATCTGGGGGCCGTTGTCGGAGACCGCCAGCAGGATCGGCAGCAGCTCATCCGAGTTCGGTTCGATCATCCGGGCTTCGGCCTCGGCCAGCAGCCCCTCCGCTTCGAGCGCCTGGGTGTAGACCGCAGCGACGTGCTCAGAGACGCCCTGACCGGCGGGGGCGAGCAGGAACCCGATCCAATACCGGGAGACCAGGTCCAGGACCGCCAGAGCGTCCTGTCGGGCGCGGCCGAAGGTGGAGAAGTCATGGCCCCACACCTGGTTGGGGCGAAACTCCACCCAGTCCGGCCACGGTGTCTTGGCGCCGACCGGCTCGCGTGCCGGCCGCGACGGGATGATCAGCCCTTCGGCGCCCAGGACCCGGTAGACGGTCGATTCGGACACGAACACGACCCCGAGCCTGGATCCGCGGTGGGCCAGCTTGCGGTAGCCGGCATCGACAGTCGCCCAGTCGTCGTAGACGGCCAGGATCGCCTCCCGTTCCCAGTCCAGCAACCCGTGCAAGGCGACCTGCGGGCCCGGCTTGTGATCCTCCAAGCCCGCTCCGTCGTCGAACCGGGCCCGCCACCGGGCGACCCGGCCAGGGTTGATCTCCAACACCCGGCAGGCGCGGGCTGTCGACCACCCCCCACCGACAGCGTTGCCGACCAGATCGACCAGCCCCGCCTTGGTCCTGGCATCGACCCGGGGCGGGACGGGACCGGCGGTCAGCCCCAGGCGTCTTTTCCCCGGAACAGGTGCAGCTCAATGGCCTGTTCAGTGATGGTGTCCCGCAGCCGTGCGATCTCTGCCTCCGCCTCCTCCAAGGCGGCCTGCTCGGGGCTCTTGCCCGGCCGTCCGGGCTTGGAGGCCGCCAGCCGCGCGAGAGCGCCCTCGCGGGCCTGTTTCATGATGCGGGTGACCGTGGAGCGGTCCACCCGCCACTTGTCGGCCGCCTCACGCTGCGAGCCGACCTGGTCGGTGACAACCTCCAAGAACACCTGGTACTTCTCCTGGGGCGTCAACCGTCGGCGCCGCCGACGCCCCGCCCCGCTGCTGCTGTCCTGTGCCATACTCAACCACCTCCGGTGGGTCTACCAGACCCCCGTGATGGCTGCGAGTTTCTCGGTCAGAATCCTTCACGAATTCAGAAGCGGAACA
>CAZDIF010000531.1:0-2153 GCA_964505365.1 uncultured Actinomycetota bacterium | reverse complement strand
GGCGGCGGCCACCGGGTCGTCGGCGCGGGTGATCGGGCGGCCCACGACGATCAGGGACGCCCCGTCGGCGACCGCCCGACCCGGCGTCGCCACGCGGGCCTGATCATCGGCCCCGGCACCCGCCGGCCGGATCCCGGGCGTGACCACGACGGTGTCGTGGGGCACCGCCGCACGCACGCGGCCGAGGTCCGGGGCGGCGCAGACCACGCCGGGCGCACCGGCCCCAGTCGCCAGGCGGGCCAGCCGCGGGACGGTGTCCACGGCGCGCGGCAGCCCCACGGCCGCGAGGTCGTCGTCCCCGAGGGAGGTGAGCACGGTCACGCCCAGGACTGACCCGCCGTCGCCCAGGCCCTCCACCGCCGCCTCGACCATCCCCGCGCCCCCGGCGGCGTGCACGGTCAGGTAGGTGACGCCGAGGTCGGCCAGCCGGGACGCGGCCCGGCCGACCGTGTTCGGGATGTCGTGCAGCTTGAGGTCGAGGAACACGGGCCCGTGGGCGGCGATGCGTTCCACCGCCGCCGGCCCGTACGCGCCGAACAGTTCGAGGCCGACCTTGAAGACCCCGACGTGGCCGGACAGCCGCGCGGCCAACTGGTCGGCCTCGTCGAGGGTCGGCACGTCGAGGGCGACCGCGATCCGGTCGACGCCGACGGTCTGCTCCACGCCGGTCACCATGGCTGCACCTGTCCTCGGAGGTCGCCCACTGCGTCGTGGCCACGGCTGGCCAGCCACTCGCGCAGCTGGGCGACGAGCCGGTGGCTGACGAACGGGTCGGCGAACGTCGCGGTGCCGATCGCGACCATGTTCGCACCGGCCCGGATCATCTCGACGACGTCCTCGACGGTCCGCACGCCACCCATGCCGATGATGGGGACCTCGGGCCCGAGCGCGCGGTGCAGCTGGTGGACCGCGCGCACGGCGATGGGGCGGACGGCCGGGCCGGACAGGCCCCCGTAGGTGTTGCGGATGCGCGGGTGGCCGGTCTCGGGATCGATGGCCATCCCCAACGTGGTGTTGATGGCGCTGATCCCCGTCGCGCCGGCCTCCATCACGGCGTGGCCGATCGCGGTGATGTCGGTCACGTCGGGGGTGAGCTTGGCCAGCACCGGCACGTTCGACAGCTGCTGCCGGACGGCGGCGATCACCTCCGCCGAGGGCTGGGGCGCGCAGGCGAACACCAGCCCGCGGTGCTCGACGTTGGGGCACGACAGGTTGACCTCGACCGCATCGATTCCCTCGGCCCGACGCGCCCGGCGCGCCACCTCGGCGAAGTCCTCGACGCTGCTGCCGGCAATCGAGAGGATGACCCGGGCACCGCGCTCGCGCAGGAACGGGAGGTCCCGCTCCAGCCACGCGTCGATGCCGGGGTTCTGCAGCCCGATGGCGTTGAGCATGCCGGACGGCGTCTCGTGCATGCGCGGGCCCGGCAGCCCCTGGCGCGGTTCGAGGGTGACCGACTTGACCACGACGGCACCGAGGTCGGCGACGTCGAAGAAGCGCTGCATCTCCTCACCGCTGGCGAAGCAGCCCGACGCGGTCGTGATCGGGTTGGCGAAGCGGGCCCGCCCGAGCGAGACCGACAGGTCGACGGTGGTGGCGAGGTCACTCATGGACGTACCGCGTCTGGGCCCAGTCGATGGTCCGCCCGGAGAAGACCGGCCCGTCGATGCAGGCGCGACGGTTCCGGACGTGCCCGTCGCGGCCGCGGATCGGCATGACGCACGTCCAGCACACACCCACCCCGCAGGCCATGTGTTCCTCGACCGCCACCTGGCACGGCAGCTCGTGCCGGCGCGCCACGGCGGTCACGGCGGCGAGCATGGCGTTGGGGCCGCAGGCATAGACGACGTCGGTGTTGCCGGACGCGATGACGTCGTCCATGACGTCGGTCACCCGACCCTCGACGCCCATCGACCCGTCCTCGGTCGTGAACGTGACCGAGGCGGTCATGCGCTTGGCCGTGATGGCGTCATGGATGCGGTCCTGGTCGGCGGCGCCCACGATCATGTCGACCCGGCAGCCGAGCTTCTGCAGCTCCTCGCCGAGGAAGAACAGGGGCGCCACCCCGTAGCCGCCCCCGACCAGCAGGCAGGACACCGGCCGGTTCGGCACCGGGAACGGGTTCCCGAGGGGACCGACGAGGTCGAGGGTCT
>CAZDIF010000530.1:0-2154 GCA_964505365.1 uncultured Actinomycetota bacterium | reverse complement strand
TCCCACCGGCGTCACTGGATGTGGCGGTGATGCGGCACGTGCTGGCCCACAACGGTGGGCGGGAACAGGCCCTCGTTGACCACCTCGTGTCCCTCGTGCGGCCGGGCGGTTCCGTCTACGTTGTTGACGTCGACGTGACGGCGATACGCGTCCTGCACGCCGATCCAGATCTCGATGAGCTCAACGAGCGGTACGTCGACTTCCACCGACGACGCGGAAACGACCCGCAGGTCGGGTTGCGGCTCGGCGAACTTGCGGCAAGAGCGGGCCTAACCGACGTCGAGCACCACGGCTGGTTCAACATCGTGCCGATGGCGCCGGGTCTGCGGCCACCGTCCTGGGCCGCCCGCGACGCCATGATGGCAGCCGGCATCATCGACGAGAAGGATGTAGCCCGCTGGCAGGCAGCGTTTGATCGCACCGACATCGGAGAAGTTCGCCCCACGCTCTTCGCACCCTTGTTCTCGGTGGTCGGGCGGCGTCCGTTCTGACGCAACGCACACACACGAGGCTGGTGACCGGCGACGCACGGGCCACGTGATGGTCAGGTCCGGCTACGCGTGCTGTGGCGGATGAGGGCACCCGTGACCATGCCGACCAACCAGCCGAGGAGGGCCGAGATGACAATGATCCAGACGACCGAGACCTGGCCCGAGCCGAAGACCCAGCTCAGCTCGACTGTCCTGGGCGTGTTCGCGACAACGAGCGCAATGAGCACGATCACGACGGCCACGAGCACGAACACTCGCGCGTAGAGGCTGACCCGACTCCTGGAGGGAACCGGCTCCGGCGAGGTCCCCTCGGGGGTTTGCTCAGAGTCCTCGGACATCTCCACCCTCGCTCCCAGGCTCGGTTCACGGTCTTGCAACCGGAAAGGTACCGCCGCCCCCAGCCCCACAACGGAGGCGCTACAGGACGAACGGGTGCTTGGGTCGCGCCTTCCACGGCTTCTGAGGCTGACACCGGCCGACGGTACCGATGGCCGCCCTATCCTCGAACGAAGCCCCGTCCGTCGCCGCCACGAGCGCACTTGCGGGTGTCCGAGGAGGTAGCACGTGAGCGTCGTCGACCCGGACCCACCGGCCCCGAAGGTCGGCGGCACGGCCGCCAGCGGACTTGTCACCATCGAGCGATTTCTCCTGCAACGCCAGCCCGCCCACGCCAGCGGCGACCTGACCGCGCTGCTGTACGACCTCGCCGTCGCCGGAAAGCTCATTGCCAGCCGCACCCGCCGGGCTGGCCTCACCGACCTGCTGGGCCGATCCGGGGTCACCAATGTGCAGGGCGAGGAGCAGCAGAACCTGGACGTGTACGCCGACGAGGCCGTCGCGGGTCTCCTGTCGCGCGGCGGACGCGTGTGCGCGCTGGTCTCCGAGGAACGCGCCGAGGTCACGGTCGTACCCGACGGCGGGCCCTACGTCGTTGCCTACGACCCGCTCGATGGCTCGTCCAACATCGACGCCAACGTCAGCATCGGTACGATCTTCGGGATCTTCCGCCGTCTCGGCGCACCGGGCCAGCCAGGGCCCGAGGACTGGTTGCGCCCGGGGCGCGACCTGGTCGCAGCCGGGTACCTGCTGTACGGGACGTCCACGATGCTCGTCTACAGCACTGGTGAGGGCGTCCACGCCTTCACCCTCGACCCCGAGGTCGGCGAGTTCCTCCTGGCGTGGTCGGACCTGCGTTTCCCCGACAGCCCGGCCTACTACAGCTTCAACCTCGCGACGTCGTCGAAGTGGCTCCGAGGAGTCGAGCAGTTCATCGACTGGGCCGACCGCGACGACACACCGCACCTGTCCCAGCGCTACATCGGATCCGCCGTGGCCGACTTCCATCGCAACCTGCTCCACGGTGGCATCTTCGGCTACCCCGGCACGATCGAGCAGCCGGCGGGCAAGCTTCGCCTGCTCTACGAGGCCGCGCCCCTGGCGTTCTTGGCTGCCCAAGCAGGCGGACGCGGATCCGACGGCCAGAACTCGCTACTGGACATCGTCCCGGCCGACATTCACGAACGGACCCCAGTGTTCCTCGGTGCCACCGACCTCGTCGAGCGGCTCGAACAGTTCCTTTCGGACTGACCGCCTCGCCTGTGCCAGAACCCGTGGCTGTGGGCGGGTCGGCCGTGTGGCCGAGCCGGCGCATAGCACGCGCCGC
>CAZDIF010000529.1:0-2154 GCA_964505365.1 uncultured Actinomycetota bacterium | reverse complement strand
GCGCTGGTGCTGCACGAGCACGTCGAGCGCCTGCTCGGCGTCGACCTCACCGGCGAACCGGCGGACACCTTCGCCGTGCCCGACTACCTCGGGCCGATCATCGAGATCTACAGCCGTGGCGTGCTGACCGACGCCGCCGCCGAGCAGCTGCAGCACGCGTTCCTGGACGCGTCCGCGTCCCCATCCGACGAGGAGGAGGCAGGCCATGCCTGACCCCGTCATCCGCACCCGGGGCCTGGTCAAGGACTACGGGTCCGTTCGCGCCCTGCGCGGCGTCGACCTCGAGGTCGAGCCGGGCGAGGTCTTCGGCTTCCTCGGCCCGAACGGTGCCGGGAAGTCCACGACGATCCGGATCCTGCTCGACCTGCTGCGGCCCACCGCCGGCGAGGTCGAGGTCCTCGGGTCCCGGCCCGTCCTCGGCGGTGCCGGCCTGCGCTCGCGGATCGGGTACCTGCCGGGCGAGCTGAACCTCGCCGGGCGGATCGACGCCGGCACGCTGCTGCGCCAGCTCGCCCGGCTGCGCGGCGGTCGCGGCGCCGACCGCATCGGTCCGCTGGCCGAGCGCTTCGGGCTCGACCTCGACCGCCCCATCCGCGGCCTGTCCAAGGGGAACAAGCAGAAGGTCGGCGTCGTCCAGGCGTTCATGCACGAGCCCGAGCTGCTGGTGCTGGACGAGCCGAGCAGCGGCCTCGACCCGCTGCTGCAGCGCGAGTTCCTCGACCTGGTGCTGGAGGCCCGCGACCGTGGCGCCACGGTGTTCATGTCATCGCACGTCCTCAGCGAGATCGAGGACGTCGCCGGCCGTGTGGCGATCATCCGCGAGGGCGAGATCGTCGACGTCGACGACGTGCGCACCCTGCGGCGGCGTGCCGGGCAGGAGGTCGAGCTGCGGTTCGCCGACGGGGTCGACGCGGACGCCTTTGCCGCCCTGCCCAACCTGCACGAGGTCCGGGTCGAGCCCCACCCCCGACGGGGGACGGTGCTGCGCTGCCAGCTGCACGGCGAGCCGGACGGGCTGCTCAAGCTGGCCGCCCGCCACCACGTCCTCGACTGGTCCGCCCGCGACCGGGACCTGGAGGACCTGTTCCTCGACTTCTACCGCGTGCCCGCCACCGCGGGCCGCGAGGAGGTGACCGCCGATGGCCGCTGAGACCCTTCCCGTCACGCGCGGGGTGCTGCACACCCAGCGCCGCTCCCTGCTGCTGTGGGGCATCGCCCTGGCCGCGGTCAGCGCGATGTACACGAGCTTCTACCCGTCGATGGGTGGCGGGGCCGAGATGGAGGCGCTGGTCGAGTCGATGCCGGAGGGGCTCGTGCAGGCCCTCGGCTACGACACCATCGGGACGCCGGGCGGCTACCTGCAGTCCACCGTGTTCGGCATCCTCGGGCCGGTCCTGCTGCTGGTGTTCGCCATCGGCACGGGCGCGCGGCTGGTGGCCGGACAGGAGGAGGACGGCACCCTTGAGCTCGAGCTGACCGCCCCGGTCGCCCGCCGCCAGGTGTTCGGCGAGCGCCTGCTGGCGCTGGTCGTCGACGTGACCGTACTCACCGCCGTCGTCGGCGCGGTGACCTGGCTGCTCGCCGCCCTGATCGGCATGGAGGTCACGGTCGACCTGCTGCTGGCCGGCGTCGTCGGGCTCTGGCTGCTGGTGCTGGGCTTCGGCACCCTCGCCCTCGCGATCGGGGCCGCCACCGGCCGGCGCGTCGTCGCGCTGGGGGTCGCCGCCGGGCTGGCGGTGCTGGCCTACATGCTCAACGCGATCGGGCCGGGCATCGACGTCGGCTGGATGACCGCCGTGTCACCGTTCGGCTGGTACCTCGGCGGTGACCCGCTGATCGAGGGCATCGATGCTGGCCGTCTGGCGTTGCAGGCCGCGGTACCGAGCGTCGCCGCCGTCGCCGGCTGGTGGGCCATCGACCGCCGCGACCTGATGACCTGACGCGGACTGGGTCCCGCGCCTCAGTGCTCGAAGACGGCGCCGAGGAAGTCCTTGGTGCGCTGCTCCTTCGGGTTGCGCAGCATTTCGTCCGGCGGTGCGGACTCGAGGATCCTGCCGTGGTCGAACATCACGACGCGGTCGGCGACTTCGCGAGCGAACCCCATCTCGTGGGTCACCAGCATCATGGTGGTGCTGCCCTCCTCGGCGATGTCCC
>CAZDIF010000528.1:0-2159 GCA_964505365.1 uncultured Actinomycetota bacterium | reverse complement strand
CAGTAGTCTGGCCCGTTCCCGGACCAGCGACGAGCCACAGGCGGACGTGACCAGCGACGAGGACCACCACGGCCCATCGAGGCTGCTGCCGGACGAGCTCGGCGGCCAGTTGCCGGCGTTCCTGCGCGAGCTCCTGCCGACACCCGACGAGCGCGAGCCCGAGCCGGACGAGGCGGACCTCGACGACGACCAGCGCGAGGTGGTGGAGGCGCTCGTCGACCTGGGGGTCGAGCGCGTCGAGGCACGCCGGGCGGTGCTGACCGGCCGGGTCCCCCTGGTGATCGCCCGCCAGCGGCGGATCGAGAAGGGCCGCTACACACTGGACGAGGTCGCCGCACGCACGTCCGTGCCGGCCACGGTGATCCGGGACGTGTACGTGGCGATGGGCCTGCCGATGCCCGAGCGGTTCTCCCGCAACGACCTGCAGTGGGCGCGCAACATCCGCCGCTACCTCGACGTGATGAGCGTCGAGTCGCTCATCCGGTCCGCGCGCGTGCGCGGGACGGCGCTGTCCACGGTCGCACGCGCCGACCTCGCCACGGTGCGGGACGAGCTGCTGCTGCCGATGCGGCAGGCCGGGGCGGACGACCTGACGATGGCCGTCGCGCTCGGCGAGGCGACCGAGACGCTGGAGGAGATCGGGCGCCTGGCGCTGGTCCACGCGTACGAGGCGCAGGTGGACTTCCAGCTCGACGGCGAGCTGGTCGCCATGGCGGCCCGGTCGTCGCGGGACGAGGTCGACATCGCGGTCGGCTTCGTCGACGTCGAGGGGTACACGGCCCTGTCGGCGCGGATCGACCCGGCCGGCCTCGACGCGGTGATCGAGGCGTTCGAGCAGCGGGTGCTGGCGGTGACCTCCGACATCGCCGGCGTCAGCCCGGTCAAGTACCTGGGCGACGCGGTCATGCTGGTGTCGGCGGACGTGACCGAGCTGGCCGACGTGATGCTCACGCTGACCGAGCCGGTGCCCGAGCTCGAGGACGCGCCGCTGCGCGGCGGCATGGCACACGGCAGCGTGCTGGTGCGCGAGGGCGACTACTTCGGCCAGCCGGTGAACATGGCTGCGCGGCTGACCGACCAGGCGCGTGCGTGGACGGTGCTGGCCGCCGACGACCTCGAGGACGAGCTGGCCGAGCGGTTCCGGCTGCGTCGGACGCGGCCGATGCGGATCCGTGGGGTCGGCGCGCGCCGGCCGGTTGCGATCAAGGGACGCCGGGACGCCGAGGACGAGGCGTAGTCAGCAGGCCGACCACAGGCCCGCCCCGTCGTCGCGGGCGGCCGCCTCGAGCCGGTGGACGGCGTCGTCGTGGGCGACGTTCGGCGGGAACGTGACCACGGTGGCGTAGCCGTCGCGGAGCATCGCCCCGTTGACCCACAGGCCGTCGTCGCGCCAGAGGTGGGCGAGGTCGCGGCCGTACCGGTCCCGCTCCTCGGTGTCGTGGGCGGCGGTCACGGGCGTGCCGTCCGGGAGGAGGTCGCGGAGGTGGTCGCGTGCGGCCTCGGCCAGGCACTCGGCCGGCTGGCCGTCGCGGCCCAGCTCGGGCGTGTCGATGCGCAGCAGCCGGACCTTGACCTCGTCGCCGGCACGGTGCGTGGTCGGACCCGGGTCGTCGACGACCAGCCAGAGGGTGTCGCCGTCGCTGACGTGGTCGACGGTCCCGGTCCACGTGCGGGCCGTGGGCACGGGGACCATGTCCGCGTTCGCTGCGGTCCCGGCGCAGCCGACGAGCAGCAGGACGGCGACGACCGCGGCCAGCCACGGCGGGCGGCGTCGGATCACCTCGGCCTCCTCGTTCGCGGAGCCGGATCGTAGGCTCCGCCCCTGACGTCATCGTCCGGTCGCCCACAGCAGGAGCCCGCCGTGCCCGAGCGCCCTCGTCTGCCCGTTCGCCGTCTGCACCCCGACGCCGTGGCGCCCGGGTATGCACACCCGGGCGACGCCGGCATGGACCTCGTCGCCGTGGAGTCGGTGGAACTCGCGCCGGGGGAGCGGCACGCGGTCGCCACCGGGTGGGCCATCGCGGTCCCCGAGGGGTGGGTCGGGCTGGTGCACCCGCGGTCGGGGCTGGCCCTGCGGAAGGGCCTGACCGTCGCCAACGCACCGGGGACGATCGACGCCGGCTACCGCGGCGAGCTGAAGGTCATCCTGGTCAACCTCG
>CAZDIF010000527.1:0-2163 GCA_964505365.1 uncultured Actinomycetota bacterium | reverse complement strand
GGTGACGTTCTGGTGTGGATTGTCGGACAAGTCGCTGTCTCCGGTCGGGACGTCCATCCACACTAGGAGAGTGCTGAACAAGCCGTTGTCGGGAGTGGCGGGTTGGCGTAGATTTGTGGTGGGTCCCGGTGGAGCTCGGACCGAAGTGTCGACGTGTGAGGGTGAGAGTCGACCGCGCAGGTGGCCTCAGGCCGTAGAGACGCCCCTCAGTGAGCCATCCGGGGCCCACCCCTGTCTCAGCCGGGCGTCGGGAGGGCCCAGCGGCCTGCTTCGTGGTGCAGGCCGAGGTTGAGCAGGCGTTGGAGGTTGACCGCGGCAGCGCGGTGGTGCAGGGCGAGGCGGTTGCGGTCGATGCCGCGGTAGCGGACCCGTCGGTGGCCGCGTCGGACGAGCCAGGCGATGGTGCGCTCGACCATGGGGCGGTGGGTCCGGTAGCGGTCCTGCCAGTCGGGGTCGGTGGCGTCAACTCGGGCCTGAGCAAGCAGGTCGTGGTGGGGGTGGACAACGAGCTTCTTGCCTGCCTTGGCGGTGGTGCAACGGGGCCGCAGCGGACACTCGTGGCAGCGGCTGCCGAAGGTCGCGTTGCCCCTGGCGGAGATGTTGACGGTCTGTCCGGCGGGGCAGGTCACGGTGCCGGTCGCGGTGTCGATGTCGAAGTCGTCGAGGTCGAACGCGTCCGGGTCGTCGGTCGAGGGCCGTAGCGGCTTGGGCTTGATGATCGGGGTGTGCCCGGCCTGTTTGAGGTCGGCGCGGACCTCGCCGGAGCCGTAGGCCGAGTCGGCCAGGACCTCCACCGGCTGTTCCTCGCGCTCGAGCAGGGCGACACCGGTCGGCCCGTCGGGGACGTTGCCGGCGGTCAGCTCGGCCGCGACGACCAGGCCGCTGTCGGGCTCGACCGACACGTGCGCCTTGAACCCGTCGACATACGAGGTCCGGTTCTTGTGCACGTGCCGCGACTCCGGGTCGACCGTGGAGACCACCCGGTCCTTGACGGTCCCGCGGGCGATCCGCCAGGTGCCGGGGTCCTCGCCCGGTTCGACGTCCTGGCCGGCGACCAGCGCCAACAGCGCCACCGCCTGCTGCTGGTCGGCGTCGAGCTCGACATCCTCCAGCGCCGCCAGCAGCGCCAGCGCGTCCGACACCAGTGCGGTGACGACCTGGTCACGGGCGGCCCGGTCGGCCCAGTCACACTCCGGCTTGCCCGGCTGGCTGTAGTCGTGGCCGACCAGCACGACCTGCGCAGCCTCGGGCACCAGCCGCCGGACCCGGCGGATCTGCCCAACCAGCTGCGTGACCGTGTCCTGCGTGGCGACCGCGTCCTGCAGCACCGTGGAGTCCAACGCCCGACGGGTCGAACGCGCCAACAGACCGGTCTCGGCCACCACGTCGCGGACCGCGTCGAAGATCCGCTCGGGCCGCTCCGACGCGCCCAACCGGCGCCGCCAGTAGGTCAACGTCGTGGGATGGATGCCCTCATCATCCAGCGGCAACCCCGCAGCGACCTTCCAGCGGATGTCGCACCGCAACGTCTCGGCCGCGTCCCGATCCGACAGGCCCTGAAGCGACTGCAGCACCAGCACCGTCGCTGCGACCTGCGCTGGCGTGGACGGTCGGCCCCGCCTCGAGGGGAACAGGTCGGCGAACATCCCGTCCGGGAACAGCCGATGACGATGTTCGGCGAGGAACGCGTAGACCGACCCCTCCGGGACCAGATGGCCCACCAGCGCGCCCGCGTCCAACAGCTGCGCATTCGGATCCTGACTGCCCTGCACCGAGTCTCCGATCACCGGACCCGCGCAGTCTCCCAGCCCGACCGGCCGCTTCCACGGAAGCACACCCGACTTGTTCAGCAGTCTCCTAGGGCAGCCGCCGGTCGGCGCGGGGCCGCCCTGGACACGCTCTAGACCGTGCCGTAGAGGCGATCCCCGAAGTCGCCCAGCCCGGGGACGATGTAGGCGTGCTCGTCGAGTTGCGGATCGACGCTGGCCACGATGATGTGGCCGTCGTCCGGCAGGGCCCCGCTGACCTGCTCGATCGCCTGCTGCGTGGCGACGACCGACAGCACGGTGATCCCTGCTGCACCTGCGGTGTCCAGTTGCTGAACGGCGGCGGCCGCGGACCCGCCGGTGGCCAGCATCGGCTCCAGCAGCAGGACCCAGGCGT
>CAZDIF010000526.1:0-2169 GCA_964505365.1 uncultured Actinomycetota bacterium | reverse complement strand
GGATCTCGGGCACCCAGGTGGCCCCGAAGACCTCCATGGCCATGACCGCGATCGCGACCGGCAGGGTCAGCACGGTGCCCAGCAGGACACGGCGGGACAGGTCGGCGATCTCTGCCCGACGGGCCGCGGCCTCCTCGTCCTGCTCGCCGCCGGCATCCACGTCGGCGGTGCGTTCACGGACGTGGTAGCCGGCCGTCTCGATCCCCTCGGCGATCCGGGCGCGGTCCACCTGAGCCGGATCGAAGGCCACGGTGACCCGTTCGGTGGCCAAGCTCACCTCGACCCGTTCGATGCCCGGCAACGTCGACAGGGCCCCTTCGATCGTGGCCACACACGACGCACAGCTCAAGGACTCGGTGACCGCGTACTCCACCGTCACCAGCTCGGCGGCCGTCGAGGTCGCGGGCAGGTCCCCGGCCAGCGCGGCGCCGTCATGCCCGGCGGGCTCGACCAGCAACTTGCCGTGGACCATGTTCATCCCGCACGCGAACCCGAACTCGCCGGTCTCGGTCGGGCTGAGCTCGACGGTCGCGGACCCGAAGGCGGGCAGCGTGCGCGACAGCTGGAAGTCCGGGAAGATCACCCTGGAGGTGCAGTCGCCCGACTCCTGCCGGTCGAAGGTGATCCGCACCGGCACTCCCTGGGTGACGCGGATCACGTCGGGGGCGTAGCCGCCCTTGACCGTGACAGTGACCTCCTGCACGCCGTCACGCAGATGTGCGGCGGTGGCCCGCTTGGGGCCGAAGAAGAACCAGGCCAGCCCGCCGATCGCGGCGAGCCCGCCCAGCAGCACGAGCAGTTCGATGCCGGTCATGACCACTCCGATGGGTCGTCTTGAGAAGTAGGATACTCCACCCCAGGTGGGGTGGGATATGTGGCGTGGAGGCTGTGCGGTGGCCGCGCGCGCGGACGGTCGCGACGACGCCGGCACACGCCGCGAGTGCCAACACGGCGAGCACCGCGATCGCGGGCCACGGGACCGTTGGTGGTCCGAACAGCAGCGTCCAACCCGCGGCGACGCCGATCACCGCGCACAGGCCGACGGCCCCCAGCAGCAGCGCCAGCCCCTGCCGGTCCTGCCCGGGGCCGTCGGCGGGCGGGGGTGGCGGAAGAGACAGAGGCCTGCGCATGGTCCCTCCTGTCACGCGCGGGTGGTGGCGAGCCGGTGGAAGACGACGACGGCAGCAGCGGTGATGGCGGCCAGCCAGCCCAGGGCGACCAGTAGCCCGGTGGTCTCGTCGAAGGCGGCGGTGAAGGCGCCGTCGACGAGCACGCGGGTGGCGCCGTGGGCAGGCATCCATGCGGCCCAGGCGGGTGGTGCGACGTCGAACATGATGTTCTGGGCGAGGCCGACGTCGAGGAACGGCAGCAGGAACATCACGTACAGGCCCCCGAGGCGCCCGACGAGCGGGCCGACGACCACACCGATCATGGCGTAGGTGACCGCAACGGCGACGGTCGCCAGCGCGAACGTGGGCCAGATCTGCGGGGTGAAGCTCGCCGCGGTGATCGCCAGCGACACCACGCTGACCAGCACGGCGGCGAGCACGATGACGCCGAGCCGTGCGGCAAGGACCTCGCGAGGGCGGAAGCCGGCGATGACCAGCCGCCGGTCGGCCTCGGCCGAGCCGAGCACGACGAACAATCCGGCGAGCCCGGCCAGGAACGCCACGGTGATCGCGACCATGATGGCGCCGTGGGCGTCGACCATCGACAGGATCGTGATGGTGCGCGTGCCGGCTTCGGCGAGTTCGACCGGCGCGGGGTCGTCGGGGGTGGTGGCGATCGACAGGGTGATGAAGAAGACTGGCAGTCCGACGAGCAGGACCCACAGGGCGAGGTTGCGGCGGTACTCGCGCCAGGCGAACCGCCACCCGGACGCCAGCCGCGACCACGACGAGGTGGTCGTACGCCGATGCCGAGCTCGGCCTGGCCGCGTGGTGGCGACCAGCGCGGTGAAGGCCAGCGCGAGCCCGCCGAGCGTCCAGCCCACCGACGCACCGAGGTCACCGAGTGGACCGGCGTGCTTGGTGGAGGCCTCGAGCATCACCAGGGTGGGGAAGTGGGCCGGGAAGAACCGGTTGAGCAGCGAGTCGGCCTGGCCCATGCCCGGACCGAGGAACACGTCGAACATCCACACGAAGATCAGCAGCAGCGAGCCGTTGACCT
>CAZDIF010000525.1:0-2170 GCA_964505365.1 uncultured Actinomycetota bacterium | reverse complement strand
CGAGCACCACCACGTCCCCCTGCTGCTCAGCCCGTTCGGGTACAGCACCTACCGCGGAAGCTGAGGAGCACCAATGAGCACACCCATGGGCCCCCATCGCTACGGGAAGTCCGGCATCCGCCTCGCCGTCGTGTCACGGGATGCGGATCCGCACGAGTTCGTCGACCTCGAGATCGAGGTGCGGCTGCACGGCGACTTCGCGGCTGCCCACGAGGACGGGGACAACGCCGCGGTGCTGCCCACCGACACGATGCGCGGGACATGTTTCGCCCTTGCCCGGGACGGGATCCCCTCGGTCGCCGAGTACGGGAGCCGGCTGGCCCAACGCTTCCTCGACGCGTCGCCGAACACCACCACCGCGGTGGTCACGCTCGTCCAGCATCCGTGGCAGCCGGTGGAGGTGGACGGTGAGCCCCACGACCACACGTTTCGCCCTGGCGCGGGTGGCCGCCCCACCTGGACGGTGACGCTGGACCGCGACAGCGCCCCATCGATCACCGGTGGGGTCCTCGGAGCGCGGGTCCTGAAGACCACGGGCTCAGCCTTCAGCGGTTTCCTCCGCGACGAGTACACCACGCTGCCCGAGGCCCGCGACCGGATCATGGCGACCACGCTCGACGCATGGTGGGGCACCCGCGGACCGGATGTCGACCACGCCGCACTGGCCACCGACGTCCCGGCCACGGCCCTGGCCACCTTTGCGACACACGACGAGAGCGAATCGGTCCAGCACACGATGCACGCGATGGGCTCCGCGGTGCTCGACGCTCATCCCGACATCACCTGGATCCGGTTCCGGCTGCCGAACGAGCACCACATCCTGTCGGACCTGACCCCCTACGGCCGGGACAACCCGGGTGTCGTGTACCTGGTCGCGGACCGGCCGTTCGGCGTGATCGAGGGCGCCGTCGCGCGTGACGGGGTGACTCCCGAGGTGCCGTGGTGACGCGGCTCGACCCGTCCGCGGTGGACCGTCTGCTGGCCGGGGTCGAGGCGGCCGACGCCGAAGCACGGACCTCGTGGCCGGGACCGGAAGACGCTCGGCAGCCCGCGCATGTGCTGTACGTGCCCGCTGACCGCGTGACGGCGACAACGGTCCGCGATGCGGGTGACGAAGCCACGCGGCTCCTGCGCCGCCACGCCCCGACGCCCGCCGACCTGGCCGTCGCGACCGGGATGGGGGCCGGCAACCTGGCCGACCAGGTGCACGATCGGGTGGCCAGCAAGCTCGCCCGCGAACCAGTCGAGGACCTGCGCGTCGACTTCGAGGACGGGTACCTCGGGCGCGACGAGGCGACCGAGGCAAGGGACGCCGAGGCAGCCGCACGGGCGTTGGGCGAGATGGTGGTCGCAGGCACGGCCCCACCGTTCCTCGGGCTCCGGGTCAAGTCCTTCACGGACGGGTTGGCGCGTCGCAGCGTCGCCACCCTGGATCGGTTCCTCGACACGCTGCTCGACACCGCTGGCGAGCTGCCCACCGGCTTCCTCGTCACCTTCCCCAAGATCGTGTCGACCGAGCACGTCGCCGCGTTCGCCGACGTGCTGGCCGCGCTCGAGGACGCCCACGGGCTTCCTGCGGGATGCCTGGTGTTCGAGGCCCAGCTCGAGACCCCGGCGTCGATGCTCGGCCCTCGGGGCGAGGTCGCGCTCCGTGGCATCCAGGACGCCGGCGCTGGGCGCCTGCGGGCCGTCCACCTTGGCGTCTTCGACTACACCGCCGCGCTGGGCCTGCCCGTCGAGGAACAACGGCTGGATCACCCCGCCTGCGACCTGGCACGCCACCTCGCCCAGGTCACGTTCGCACAGACGCACGTGTGGCTGTCGGACGGCTCGACCAACGTCCGTCCCGCCGACGACACGACCGAGGAGGTCCGCCGGGTGTGGCGCATCCATGCCGGCCACGTACGGCACTCGCTCGCCCACGGGTTCGTCCAGGGCTGGGACCTGCATCCAGCCCACCTGGTCAGCCGATGGGCCGCTGTCTACGCACACCTGCTGACGGGGCTCGACGAGGTGATCCAGAGGCTGGCGGCCTGGCACGATGGGGCTGTGGGCGGCGGCGTCATGGATGAGCCGGCGACGGTGCGAACCCTCGCGCGGAGGCTGCGTCGGGCGGTGGCATGTGGCGCCATCGAACCCGACGCCGTCGACCCAGTGTGGGTGGACAGCG
>CAZDIF010000524.1:0-2175 GCA_964505365.1 uncultured Actinomycetota bacterium | reverse complement strand
GGTGGCCCCTGTGGCTGGTCGCCACCCTCGCCGCGCTCCTGCTGGCCGTCACCGCCGGCCTGGTCCTGCGCGCCTACCGCCAGTGAGGCGCGGTCGGTCGCAGCGGCCCCGCGGAACTGACTCCCCGAGGTGTGCACCGTTTGCGCGCCTGCACCTGGGTGTCCTGTGCACACCTCGCCTGCCCTCCCGAGGTGTGCACGATTCACGCGCCCGGACTGGGGGTCGCGGTGCACACCTCCGGGTCTCCGGAACGGTGCGGGGGCCCACCGCGTGCCCGGTATCCACAGGCCGGACATCCACGGGCCTCCCGGGCAGCCCCGGGCGACAGACTGCGAGGCATGCAGTGGCAGAAGTTGTTCGAGCGGGCACGTCGACGGCACGGCGTGGTCTGCCTCGCTGACGGACGGGAGTTCGGGATCACGCCCAGGCGGATGCAGGAGCGGGCCGAGCGGGACGGCTGGCTACTGCTGCACGCGGGCGTGTGGCTGGTGGGAGGCATCGAGCCAACGGACCTCTCGCGGCTGACCGCGGCCGTGCTGGCGGGACGTGGCGCCGTGGCGTCCCACCGGTCGGCGCTGTGGCTGCACGGTGTCGTCGACCGGACCGCGCGGACGCCGCAGATCCTGGTGCCGTACGGAGGGCGGGGCCCCACCGGAGGGCAACCCGTCGAGGTGCACCGGACCCGCCGACTGCCGGAGCACCACGTCACGACCGCACAGGTCGTCCCGTGCACGATCCCGGCCCGGAGCATCCTCGACGTCAGTGGGTCGGTGAACGGGCGTGCCCTGAAGAACCTCGTGGTCGACGCGCGGCACCGAACGGCACTGTCGATGGAGGAACTGACGGCCATGCGGGAGGCATTCGGCGCCGGCCGGCGAGGCATGGACGGGCTGGACCGGGTGCTCGCGGACCCGGTCGTCGGCGTGGTGGACACGGCGTGGGAGGCCGAGGTGCACGAGGTGCTGACCGCAGCGGGCCTGGTGGTGGTGTCGCAGTTCCCGTACCGGTGCGCGGACGGCGTCGTCGTCCGGCTCGACAACGCCCTGCCCGGGGAGTGGGTCTGCGTGGAGACCGACGGGCGGGCCGCCCACAGCGGCCGGGTGGCCTTCGCCGGAGACCGAGTGAGGTGGAACCAGATCCAGCGCGAGTGGAAGATCGTGTGGGTGACCTACGACCGGTGGAACGACGACCGCGCTGGGGTCATGGCGGACGTGATGGACGCAGTGGAGCGCGCCGACCCCTCACGGCCCCCGGCCCGCCCCGCCGCATGAGTGCCACCCGCTCGACGCGAAGCCCAGCCCCTGACACCCGCCCGTCGCTGGCCCCCGACCCCACGGAGGTGTGCACCGTTTGCGCGCCTGGACCCGGGTGTCCGGTGCACAGCTCGAGCGCCTCGGACAGGTGTGCACCATGTGCGCGCCCAAACCCGGGGTGCAGGTGCACACCTCGCGAGCGGGCACAACGATCACGAAGCCACCCCGGGGCAGCGGTATGATCGGGTCCTACCACGATCCTGAGGGAGACTCCATGACGGTCGAGAAGATCGCAGTAACCCTTCCGAGGGAGCTGTACGACATGGTCGAGCGACTCCGCACGATCGAACACCGCTCCCGGTCGGAGGTTGTGCAGGAGGCACTGCGTACCTACCTCGGCGAGCCCCGCTACGTGCCGTCGGACGAGGAACGCCGCCTGTTGGACGAAGCGCTGGCCCACCTCGACCGAGCACCTGACGCCGGCCGCCCCTGGGCAGAGGTCCGCGCCAGCGTGCGCAAGGACTCGTGAAGGTCACAGTCCGGCCGGACGCAGCAGCAGACATCCGAGCTGCCTGGCGGTGGTACGAGGAGCAGCGGCCCGGCCTGGGCGACGACCTCCTCCACGCGCTGGACGAGGTGTTCGCTCGACTGGAGGCGTTCCCGCACAGCGCTCCAGAGGTGGCCGGCTACCCGGACCTGCGACGATGTCGAGTACGGGGATTCCCGTATGGCGTGTTCTACAGACTCGCCGCGAACCAAATCGACGTCCTCCGGGTGATCCATGCCTCACGTCGGGAGAACCCGCCGGATTGACGCGGACCACCTCGAGGTGTGCGCACGGACCCCCCGCCAAAGTTCGCAAATGGCGCACACCTCCGCGTGGGAGGCGGGGAGGGAGGCGCGTACGCTGCCCTGTCGTGTC
>CAZDIF010000523.1:0-2179 GCA_964505365.1 uncultured Actinomycetota bacterium | reverse complement strand
GGACCTCGGGCGGCGCTGGGACGCGCACGGCGAGGCCGCGTACCTCGAGGCCACCAGCCCCGACAACCGGCGGCTCTACGAGCGCCACGGGTTCGCGGTGACGGGCGAGATCGTCGTACCGGACGGGCCCACCCTGTGGGCGATGTGGCGGGATCCGCGCGGCTGACCGGTTCGGCACGGCATGACGGCTCGTGCGACCATGCACCTCGCACGTGACGACCGCGAGGTGCCATGACCGATGAGAGGGCCGACGGCCCCATCAACTACGCCGACGCCGGCGTCGACCTCGAGGCGGCCGACCGGTCCGTCGACCTCATCGGCGAGCTCGTCGCCCGTACCCACCGGCCGGAGGTCCTCGGCGGCATCGGCGGGTTCGGTGGCCTGTTCCAGCTGGACACCTCGCGGTACCGCCAGCCCGTCCTGGTGTCCGGCACCGACGGGGTCGGCACGAAGGTCGACCTCGCCCGCCGACTGGGGCGGCTCGACACCGTCGGGATCGACCTCGTGGCCATGGTGGTGGACGACCTCGTCGTGACCGGTGCCGAGCCCCTGTTCTTCAACGACTACGTCAGCGTCGGCCGGCTCGACCCCGCCCGCGTGGCCGACCTCGTCCGCGGGATCGCCGAGGGCTGCGTGCAGGCCGGCTGCGCGCTCGTCGGTGGCGAGACCGCCGAGCACCCGGGCCTGCTCGACGACGACGAGTTCGACCTCGCCGGGTTCGGCGTGGCGGTCGTCGAACGGGACGCCATCCTCGGCCCGGACCGCGTGGAGGCGGGCGACGCGCTGGTGGCGATGGCCTCCAGCGGCATCCACAGCAACGGCTACTCGCTCGTCCGCCGGATCACCGAGGGCCTGGACCTGGGCGAGCGCCACGGGCTGGACCGGCCGCTCGGCGAGGTGCTGCTCGAGCCGACCCGCATCTACGCGGGGGACTGCCTCGCCCTGGCCGGAGAGGTGGAGGTCCACGCGTTCTGCCACGTCACCGGCGGCGGGCTGCCCGGCAACCTGCCGCGGGTGCTGCCCGAGGGCCTGGGCGCCCACGTCGACACCGCGACCTGGCGGTGGCCGGCGATCTTCTCGTGGCTGGCCGAGCGCGGGCCCGTGGCCACGGACGAGATGTGGCGCACCTTCAACTGCGGCGTCGGGATGGTGGCGGTCGTGCCCCCGGACCGCGCCGGGGCTGCGGTCGACCTCCTCGCCGACCGGGGCGTCGACGCCTGGGTCATGGGCGAGGTCGTGCCGGGCTCCGGCGTCACCCTCGCCTGACCATCACTCGAGGTGTGCGCACGAACCCGCAGGAAACGTCGCGAACGGTGCACACCTCGTGGCTGGTCGGTCAGGGGAGCCAGTAGCGGCGCAGGCCACCGACGGCGGCCATGCGCTTCTCGGCGACGCGCTCGGCGGCCTCCTCGCTGGTGACGCCGACGTCGTTGGCCTCCGCGAAGATCTCCAGCAGGGTGTTGCCGATGCCCTCGACCTTCTCCCGGGCGCGGTCCTCGGAGTGCCCGCGCGGGTCCAGCTCGCCCGCCACGGTGATCAGCCCCCCGGCGTTGACGACGTAGTCCGGCGCGTACAGGATCCCGCGGCCGTCGAGCAGCTGTGCGTCCTCGTCGGTGGCCAGCTGGTTGTTGGCCCCGCCGCAGACGACCTCGACCTGCAGGCGCGGGATCGACCGCTCGTGCAGCACCGCGCCCAGCGCGTTGGGGGAGAACACGTCGGCGTCGACCTCGACGATCTCGTCCGGGGCGACGACGTCGACGCCGGCCTCGTCGGCGACCACGGCGACGGCGTCCTCGTCCACGTCGGTGACGGTGACCTTGGCGCCCTCCGCGAGCAGGTGCTCGACCAACCGTCGGCCGACCTTGCCCAGCCCCTGCACCGCGACGTGGCGGCCGGACAGGCTGGCGGCGCCCCAGCGGTGGTGGGCGCAGGCCTGCATCGACACGAACACGCCCAGGGCGGTGAGGATGCCGGAGTCCCCGGCCCCGCCGTGGGCGGCCGGCTTGCCCGTCGCCCAGCGCGTCTCGCGACCGATGACCTCCATGTCGGCGGGGTAGGTGCCCACGTCGCAGGCCGTGACGTAGCGCCCCCCGAGCGACTCGATCGTGCGGCCGTAGGCCCGCAGCAGCGGCTCGGACTTGTCGGTGTCCGGGTCGCCGATGATCACGGCCTTGCCGCC
>CAZDIF010000522.1:0-2181 GCA_964505365.1 uncultured Actinomycetota bacterium | reverse complement strand
ACCGGTCCGACGGTGATGGTAACGACTGACACGGCCGGAACTACGCGGCTGGCGTCTCTGGATGGTGGATGTCCCACCAAACCGCAGGTCCGACGGGCTCGAACCGTGTGCAGCAACACCACGACGACCCGGGAGGACCCCGTGAAGAAGTTCCTGTCAATTGCCGCGATGGGCGGCGCCGCGCTGCTGCTCGTCGCCGGCCCCGCCAGCGCCGCCCACGAGGGCTCGCGCTACGAGGCCACGCTCGAGGCCCTCAACGAGGACACGGGGTCCGGCACCGCCTCGATCCAGGTGTCCGAGGACGGCGAGACCATGACGGTCAGCGTCGATGCCAGTGGGCTGGACCTCGACTTCGTGCATGCCCTGCACATCCACGGCATCTACGACGGCGACCTCAGCGACGCACCGGACCAGGGGACGTTCAGCTCGTCCACCTGCCCGAGCCCCGACCGCGACACTGGGAGCACCGTCCCCGGTGAGGAGGACCAGCCCGACGGCTTCGTCTCCGTCATCGAGGGGGCGGCCGACTACGGCGGCGTGCTTCTGTCGCTGACGACCGAGGGCGACACGTCCGCGGACTCCGCGCTCGCCGTCGAGCGGTTCCCGGCCGGCACCTCCATCGACTACGAGCGGGAGATCGAGATCCCGGAGGCGATGAAGGACGAACTCAGCAAGGTGCACGTGGTCGTCCACGCGACCGACACCGACGACAACGGTGACGAGTCCAACGACAACGGCGCCGTCAGCTCACTCGACGACAGCCTGCCGTTCGACGCCACCGTCCCCGCGCTGTGCGGGACGATGACGGCCACCTCGTCCGGTGCCGTACAGACCGGTGCGGGTGGTGCTGCCACGAGCGACGCCGGCACGATGGTCGCCGGTGGTGCACTGGCCGCAGTCGGCCTCGGCCTGGCGCTGCGTCGCCGTCGCGTGACCGCCTGACACCACCCCGCTGGACGTTGCGGCCGTGTCCCGACCGGGATGCGGCCGCGACGCCGTCCGAGACCGAAGGCGCCCGCGATGATCCGCTCCTCCCTGGTGGTGGCCGGCACCACCCTGGCACTGGCCGGCATCGCCATCGCCCTGGTCGGTGCCGGGGTCTTCCGCTCGGCCCCGCCGGCCCCGTCGGCCGCCGTGCTGGAATCCCCGTCGACCGGCCGGGCCCGCCCGCCCACGGCGGACCCCACACCGGCCGACGACACCGCCTCGGATGACGGCCACCCGAACCACGACCGGGGCCCGGGCGGGCACGACCACCCGATGCCGGATCCGGCCGACTTCCCCACCGGCATCGATCCCGTCCGAATCGTGATCCCGGCGATCGGGGTCGACGCGGATGTCGTCGACCTCCGGCTCACGGCCGACCAGGTCGAGGTGCCCGACGACTTCGGCGACGTCGGCTGGTGGACGCCCACCCGGCGACCGGGCGAGATCGGTCCAGCGGTCATGGGCGGCCACGTCGACTCGACGAGCGGTCCAGCCGTGTTCTTCCGACTGACCGAGCTCGAGCCCGGCGACGAGATCCTCGTCAACGGCGCGGACGGCGACACCCGCACATTCGTCGTCGACCGTGCCCTGCAGGCCGACAAGTACGAGCGACCCCCCGAGGTCTTCGGCTTCGGCCAGGGCCGCCCGGAGCTGCGCCTGATCACCTGCGGGGGTGCCTTCGACCCGTCGGTGGGGCACTACGAGGACAACTACGTCGTGTTCGCCCACCAACCCGACCCGCCGGCGTGACGAACCACGGCGCCGGAACCGTCATCCGGAGACGGTGATGGTCCCGCTCATCTGGGAGTGGTACAGGCACACGTAGGTGAACTCGCCCGGGTTGGTCAACGTGACCGAGTAGGTGTCACCCGGCCGGAGGTTGCCCGAGTCGAACTCGCCAGCCCGATTGGTCGCCGTGTGGCTGACGTCCCCGTCGTGTCGAAACACCACCGTGTCCCCGGCGACGAGGTCGAGGTCGCCGCCCTCGAAGGCGAAGTCCACGATCGGCACGGTGACCGTCTTCGGATCCCGCTGAGGCTCGCGCTCCGGCTCCGGTTCCGGTTCGGGTTCCGGCACGGTCTCGGATTGCGGATCGGGTTGCGGGACGGACTCGGTCTCGGTCGCATCGGGGCTGGGGGACACCGTCGAGGAGGGCGCCGCGCCCTCCGTCGCGAGGTCCGTACCTGCCCCGCC
>CAZDIF010000521.1:0-2184 GCA_964505365.1 uncultured Actinomycetota bacterium | reverse complement strand
CGGGGAGGTAGACCCCGGGCTCGACGGTGAGCACCGTCGAGGCAGCGAGCCTAGCAGTCGGGCTCGCGGTCACGATCGGGGCCTCGTGGATCTGCAGGCCCAGTCCGTGGCCGATCCCGTGCACGAACGCCTCCTCCCGGCCGGCCTCGCGCAGGACAGCCCGGGCGGCCTCGTCGACCTCCTCGCAGGTCACGTCGGCCACCGCCGCGTCCACCCCGGCCTGCTGGGCCGCGACGACCAGCGCGTGCAGCTCCTCCCACTCGCCCCGCGGCGGGCCGCCCACGGCCACGGTGCGGGTGAAGTCGGCGTGGTAGCCGTCGACGAGCGCTCCGACGTCGAACGTGACGAGGTCGCCCCGCTCGAGGGGCCGGTCGGTGGGCTCGTGGTGCGGGATCGCGCCGTTCGGCCCCGACGCCACGATCGACGGGAACGCGAGCCCGTCGGCGCCCAGGTCGACGAAGCGGCGTTCGAGCTGGACGGCGAGGTCGCGTTCCGTGCGGCCGGGCCGCAGGTCGTCCAGCAGGTCGGCGAACGCGTCGGTGGTGATCCGGCATGCCTCGCGGATGCGGGCCACCTCGCTCACGTCCTTGACGACGCGCAGCGGCTCGACGACGTCCGAGGTGGCGATCGCCTTCCCGCCCCGGTCGGCGAGCGCATCCACCAGCTGCTGGCCCTGGTGCCACGTGAGGTGGGTGCCCTCGAACCCGAGTCGTCTCTCCGTCCGATCAGCGGCCACGTCGGCCGGCGTGCGGGTGATGACGACGTCGACGTCCGGGGCCTCGGTCGCCGCCCGCCCCACGTAGCGGGGGTCGGTCAGCAGGGCGTCGCCGGCCGGGTCGCAGGCGACCAGCAGCTGCCCGTTGGAACCGGTGAAGCCACTGAGGTAGGCGACGTTGGCCGACCCGGTGACGTACAGCAGGTCGACGTCGAGGTCGGCCAGCCGCTCCCGCACCCGGTCCCGTCGGGCGGCGTGGTCGTGCGGCGGGAACGCCTCACCCATCGGCGACCAGCCCCAGGGCCGCGCGGACGGCCAGCGGGTACCCGGCGAGCCCGAAGCCGGCCACCTGCCCGTCGCAGGCCGGGGCGATCACGGACGTGCGGCGGAAGCCCTCGCGGGCGTGGATGTTGGAGAGGTGGACCTCGACCACGGGGACGTCCAGCAGCTCCAGCGCGTCGCGCAGCGCGTGGCTGTAGTGGGTCAGCGCACCGGCGTTGACCAGCACCGCGTCGGTGCCGTCGGTCCGCGCGGCGTGGACCCGGCGGACGAGCTGGCCTTCCGCCTCGTGCTGCTCGGCGACGAGCTCGGCACCCGCCGCTGCTGCCTCGTCGCGCGCTGCAGCCACCACGTCCTCGAGGGTTGCCGTGCCGTAGTGGGCGGGGTCACGGGTGCCCAGCTGGGACAGGTTGGGGCCGTGCAGCAGCAGGAGCGTCGGCACCCCGGACCCTTTCGACGGAGGGGACGGACGCGGACAGTAGTGCCACGGCCGATCAGCGGCCGCTGACCGCCTCGATCGCGGCGACGACGTCCGACGGGTCCGGCCGCACGACGGCCGGGGCCGCGAGCTCGTCCAGGACCACGAACCGGATGCCGGCATCCGCCTTCTTGTCGCGGGCCATGACGGCCAGCACCTCGTCGGGGTCCAGTGTCGGTGCCGTGATCGGCAGGCCGAGGGCGCCGAGCAGGGCGCGGGTGCGGTCGTGGAGGTCCGGGCCGTGGCGTCCGAGCCGCTCCCCCAGCCGCAGGGCCACGAGCATGCCGACGGCGACGGCCTCGCCGTGCAGCCACTGGCCGTACCCGGTCAGGGTCTCCAGCGCGTGGGCGAAGGTGTGGCCGAGGTTGAGGTGGGCCCGCTCGCCGGACTCGCGCTCGTCGGCGGCCACGACGGCGGCCTTGACGGCGACCGAGCGCCGGACCAGCTCCTCCAGCAGATCGGGGTCCCCCGCGACGGCGTCGTCGATGCGGTCCTCGAGCAGGTCGAGGATGGCGGGGTCCCGGATCAGCCCGTACTTGACCACCTCGCCCAGCCCCTCGGTGCGGACGCGACCGGGCAGGGTCGCCAGGGTGTCCACGTCGGCAACCACCGCGGCGGGTTGGTGGAACGCGCCGACGAGGTTCTTGCCGTGCGGCAGGTCGATGCCGGTCTTGCCCCCGATGGCCGCGTCGACCTGCGCCAGCAGGGTGGT
>CAZDIF010000520.1:0-2185 GCA_964505365.1 uncultured Actinomycetota bacterium | reverse complement strand
TCACCAGCGACTGGGCGAACTCGTACTCGCCGTCCATCAGCACGTGCTCGTACGGGACGAACACGTCGTCGAAGTGGACCAGCACCTCCTGACCCCCGAACCGGGCGTTGCCCTGGTCCATGTCGCCCGGCTCCATCGCGCGGGTGTCGGAGGCCTGCCGCCCGTAGACGTAGGTGATGCCCTCGGCGTCGCCGGGGACCATCACGCACACCGCGTACTCGCGGTCGTCCTCGCGCAGGTTCATGGTCGGCAGCACGGCGATCCAGTGCTGGTTCCACCCGCCGGTCATGTGGGCCTTGGCCCCGCGGATGAAGATGCCGTGGTCGTTGCGGCCGGACACGTGCAGGAACAGGTCCGGGTCCTTCTGCTGGTGCGGGGGCTTGGACCGGTCGCCCTTGGGGTCGGTCATCCCGGCGGCGATGAGGATGTTGTGGGCCTGCGCCCGCTTGAGGAACTCGAGGTAGCGGTCGTGGTAGCCGGTGCCGTGGGCGGCGTCGATGTCGTAGGTCAGCGAGTGCAGCACGCTGATCGCGTCCAGCCCGGTGCAGCGCTGGAAGCACGTGCCGGTGTTCTGGCCCAGCCGCCGCTGCATCCGGTGCTTCATCACCAGGTCGTGCGGGCCCTCCACGACGTGGAGGAACCGGTTGACCGGCGCGTCGATGTAGGGGGAGTGGGCCGTGGCCAGCTCCGGCTCGCGCACCGCCAGGTCGTAGGTCTCGGCCAGCGCGTTGATCGACGGCCGGATGATCGGGTGGTCGGCCGGCTCGTCGATCTTCTCGCCCAGCAGGTACAGGGTCGTGCCCCGCCCGTACAGCGACGCGAGGTAGTCCTCGCCGTCCCGGATCGTCGGCATCCGGTCCCAGATCGACGCCACGGTCTCGCGCCGGCGCTCCTGCCCGTTGGGGGCGGTCACCGTCGCGGGGCCGTCGGTGGGCTGGTCGGTGCCGGGCTGGTCGAGGTCGGTGACGCTCACGGGCGTGCCTTCTCGTCGGGTGCTCCCGACCCCGAGGGTACGGCGCGGGGCGCTGGCGGGTCAGGTCGCCTCGGCGACGGCTCCCGACGCGAGCAGCGCCTCCACCTCGTCGTCACCGAACCCGTGGTCGCCCAGCACGGCGCGGGTGTGGCGGCCCGCCTCGGCCTTCGGGTCGGGCGTGCCCGGTGCGGTGCGCGAGAAGCGGGGCGCCGGCGCCGCCTGGGGCACGCCGTCCACCTCGACGTAGGTGCCGCGGGCGACGTGGTGCGGGTGCTCGGGCGCCTCGCCGAGGGAGAGCACCGGCGCGTAGCAGACGTCGGTGTCACGCAGGACCTCGTCCCACTCGTCGCGGGTGCGCTGGGCCACGACCTCGGCGATGCGTTCCTTGAGCGCCGGCCAGCCCGCCGGGTCGAGCTGGTTGTCGAACGCCTCGTCGTCGAGGCCGAGGTGCTCCCGCAGCTCCGCGTAGAACTGCGGCTCGATCGACCCGATCGAGATCCACTGGCCGTCGGCGGTCTCGTAGACGTCGTAGAAGTGGGCGCCGGTGTCCAGCAGGTTGGTGCCGCGCTCGTCGTTCATCAGGCCCTGGGCCCGCTGGCTGAAGAACATCGCCATCATGGCCGCCGACCCGTCGATCATCGCGGCGTCGACGACCTGGCCCTCGCCCGACCGGGCGGCCTCGAGCAGCCCGCACACCATCCCGTAGGCCAGCAGCATCCCCCCGCCGCCGAAGTCGCCGGTGAGGTTGAGCGCCGGCGTCGGCGGCTGGCCCCGCCGGCCCGAGTGGTACAGCGCCCCGGACAGGGCGATGTAGTTGAGGTCGTGCCCGGCGCGGGCGGCCAGCGGGCCCTCCTGGCCCCAGCCGGTCATGCGCCCGTACACCAGCCGCGGGTTGCGCTCGCGGACCACCTCGGGGCCGAACCCCAGCCGCTCGGCCACGCCGGGCCGGAATCCCTCGTACAGGCCGTCGGCGTCCTCGGCCAGCCGCAGCAGCACCTCGAGCCCCTCGGGGGACTTGAGGTCGATCGCCACGCACCGGCGGTTGCGGAACAGCACGTCGTGGCCGAGGCCGGCGAACGCGTTGCCGCCGGGGCGGTCGACGCGGATCACCTCCGCCCCCATGTCGGCCAGCATCATGCCCGCGAACGGGCCCGGCCCGATCCCGGCGAGCTCCAGGATCGTCAGTCCCTCGAGTGGTCCACCCACGCGTTG
>CAZDIF010000519.1:0-2194 GCA_964505365.1 uncultured Actinomycetota bacterium | reverse complement strand
GCGCTGGTCGACGCGGCCCGCCAGGACCGACCGAACAACCGGCAGACCGGCCTGGCGTGGCGCCTGCAGCAGGTGCTGGCCCCCACGCCGGCATGACGGACGAGGCGCTCTCGCCACGGGGGCGGCTGTACGACCGGCTGCCCGTCACGCCGGACGTCGACTGGTGGTGCCGGCTCGCGGCGGCGTCACCCGATGGGCGGGTGCTCGAGCTCGGCGCCGGCACCGGCCGGCTGACCCGGTCGCTGGCCGACCACGCCGCGGTCGTCGCCGTCGACCACGACGCCACCATGGTTGCCCGGTTGCGCGAGCGCGTCATCGGGACGGCCCACCCGGTCGAGGCGGTCGTGGCCGACGTCACGACGCTGCGCCTCGACGACCGGTACGGGCTGGTCGCGCTGCCCGTGTCGCTGCTGAACGAGATCCGGACCGCCGCCGGGCGCCGGGCGACCATCGCGGCCGCGGCCGCGCACTGCCGCGACGACGGACGCGTGGCGTTCTCGCTGATCAACCCGCTGTGGCTGCTGACCAGCGGCCCGTCGGGTGGGGTCGTCGAGGGCGTCGACGGCGAGCAGGTGCGCGTCGACGCCGGCCACGCCACGGTCGACCTGTGGTCCCAGCACGCGCGTGCCCGGTTGACCTACGCCTTCCCCGACGGCGAGCAGCTGCACGACGAGCTCGACGCGGCGGCCGTGTTCCCTGCCGAGCTCGAGCTGTTGCTGGAACGGTGCGGGATGGTCGTCGAGCAGGCCTGGGGCGCCGTGCCGGGGGAGGGGCCCCCGGAATCCGACGACGGCGCATGGCACGTCGTCGCCCGGTTCGCCTGACGCTCACTCCTCCAACAGGTCCGACCAGCCAGGCAGGATGCGTTCGATTGCTTCTCGTGACAGTCCACGCTCGCGAAGTCGCCGGACGACCTCGGGGCGGTGCGCCCGCACGGGGTCGTCCTCGGCCGCGTCGTCCCGGTCGGCCTCGGGCGCGTCGCCCCCGGCCTCGGGATCCGGTTCGGAACCCACGGCGTCCTTTCGAAACGTCTGGCCGCACTCGCGGGATCGCCGTCCGTCCGGTAGTATCTCAACACAGATGTTGAGAAACCCCGCCCCCGTCTCGACGTCCGAGGCCGACCCGGCCGCGGACGAGGCCGCCGTGGAGGCTACCAGCGCCCAGCAGGCGGCCGAATCGCTGGTCTCCCTGCTCGGCGAGCAGCGCAGCGAGGTCGTGACGTACCTGCAGAAGGCGGGCGAGGCCACGGTCTGCGACCTGGCCGACCACCTCGGCATCTCCGAGGTCGCCACCCGTCGCCACCTCGCCGTGCTCGTCGACGACGGGCTGGTCGCCACCCGCGACGTCGCCGACGGCCCCGGCCGGCCGGCGCGGCATCACCGCCTCACCGACCGGGCCCTGCGGCTGTTCCCCCAGCGGACGGCGGCCATCGCCGACGAGCTGCTGCAGTTCCTCGAGGACCAGCACGGCCGCGAGGGCCTGCGCGCCTACCTCGCCTGGCGGCTCGAGCGCCAGACCGCCCAGCTCGAGGACCGCGTCACGGCCGACGACCTGCCCGAACGGCTCCAGCAGCTCGCTGCGGCACTGTCCGACGCCGGCTTCGACGCCTCCGTCGACCAGGCCGGCGACCGGTTCGTCCTGCGCCAGGACCACTGCTCGATCTACGACGTGGCCCGGGACCATCCCGAGATGTGCGCCTGGGAGGCCGCGTCGTTCAAGAAGGTCCTCGGCAAGGACGTGAAGGTGTCCCGCCAGCAGACCCGCACCAACGGCGCCACCGCCTGCGTCTGCTGCATCTCCCCGCGTGGCGAGGACGCCCCGCCGCCCGACCGTGTGCTGCCGGTGATCGACCAGACGGTGGCCGCCGACTGACCCGCCCCCGCAGACCCGCCCCAGACATCCCGATCTCGAACGAACCGTCCCCGAGACGCTCCCCGGGCAACCGGGAAGGAGCACCAGCAATGAGCCAGACTGACGCGACGCCCACGGGTGCCACCGCACGTGAGCGCCAGGAACAGGTCGCCAAGGAGCTTGACGACTACCGCTTCGGGTGGTCCGACTCGGACGAGGGGTACTCCTTCACGTCCGGTCGGGGCCTGACCCGCGAGGTGGTCGGCCAGATCTCCGAGCGCAAGAACGAGCCCGCCTGGATGCGGGACCTGCGCCTGCGCGCCTTCGACGCCTACGAGCGCCG
>CAZDIF010000518.1:0-2198 GCA_964505365.1 uncultured Actinomycetota bacterium | reverse complement strand
TCGTGCTGCCGGTCGGCATCTCGTTCTTCACGTTCCAGGCGATGAGCTACGTGATGGACGTGTACCGCCGGCGGGTCGACGTCGCGCCGTGGCTCGACGTGGCCGTCTACCTCGCGTTCTTCCCGCAGTTGGTGGCCGGGCCGATCGTGCGAGGCTCCGAGTTCCTGCCGCAGCTGCGTGCCCCCCGGGATCCGCGACGGATCCCGGCCGCCCGGGCGTTCGGGCTCATCCTCGCCGGCCTGTTCAAGAAGGTCGTCATCGCCAACGCCCTGGCGGCCGCGATCGTCGACGACGTGTTCGCGGACCCGACGGCCCACGGCGGGCTCGAGGTGCTGGTGGCCGTCTACGGGTACGCGGTGCAGATCTACGCCGACTTCTCGGGCTACACCGACATCGCGATCGGCGTGGCGCTGCTGCTGGGCTTCACGTTCCCGCAGAACTTCGACGCGCCCTACGCGGCACTGAGCCTGCGCGACTTCTGGCGCCGGTGGCACATGACGCTGTCGCGGTGGCTGCGCGACTACCTCTACATCCCGCTCGGCGGCAGCGCCGGGGGAGCGGCCGCCACCATGGGGGCGCTGATCGCGACGATGGTGCTGGGCGGCCTGTGGCACGGGGCGGCCTGGACGTTCGTGGTGTGGGGCGCCCTGCACGGCGTCGGCCTGGCGGTCGAGCGGGCGCTCGGGCAGGGCCACGTGTCGACCGAGGGGATGGGCGGCGTGCAGGTGGCGATCCGCCGGCTGGTGACCTTCCACCTCGTGTGCCTCGGATGGGTGTTCTTCCGGTCGACCTCGATCACCGGCGCGTTCCAGTTGCTGGGCCAGCTGGCCGTGCCGGGCGCCGCGCCGCTGGTGACCGCCACGGTCGTCGCGCTGATCGCGGTGGCGATCGGGTTCCAGTACGTGCCCAAGGACCTCGGCCGCCGCGTGGAGGTCTCGTTCGCCCGGCTGTCGCCCGCCGTCGCGGGCGTGGCGATGGGCGTCGGCCTGCTGTTCGTGGATGCCCTCGGCCCCGAGGGCATCGCCCCCTTCATCTACTTCCAGTTCTAGGCATCTCATGACCATGACTGAGGAACCCATCGCGCCGGAGGACGCCGCGGCGGCCGACTCCGTGGCGCCCCGGTGGGCGGCGGGCCAGGTGATCGTGGCCGTAGTGGTCGGACTGGTGCTCGCGACGCTGCTCAACGCCCAGTCGCTGCTGGCGACGGCCGAGCGGCAGCCGTTCGGGTGGCAGCGCGACGTGGCCGTGGGGCTGGCCTCGCCGGTGGCCTCGTTCAGCGCGGCGATCGGGCTGGACCGACCGCACGAGGCGATCGAGGCGGCGCTGGGCCGGGACCAGGCGGTGCCGGTCGACGAGGACGAGTCCGAGGAGCCCCCGATCCTCGCGCAGCCGGACGACGAGGTGGGCGAGGAGGCGACCGCCACGGACGAGCCGGAGGAGCCGACCACCTCGCCCACGCCGACCGAGCCGCCGGGGCCGATGGGCCTGGACCGCGGCCCGGTGACCGAGGCGGACCCGCTCCGCCTGTGGATCGCCGGGGACTCGATGGTCGAGATCCAGTTCGGCACCGCACTGGCCGACCTGGCCGACGACACCGGGATGATCGAGGCGCTCGAGATCGACTTCGACCGGGGCAGCGGCCTGTCGCGGCCCGACTACGTCGACTGGCCGGCACGGCTGGCCAAGGCCAGCCGCACCGCCGACCCGGACGTCATGCTGGTCTACTTCGGCGGCAACGACGCCCAGCCGCTGGAGATCGACGGCGCGGTGTACGAACCCGAGGACGAGGAGTGGCAGGCCGAGTACCGCACCCGGGTGAGTGACCTCATGGACCAGCTCGTGGCGGCCGGCCACCACGTGTACTGGATGGGCCTGCCGATCCCGCGCTCCGACACGATGGTCACGAGGTTCGGGATCCTCAACGAGATCTACTCGTCCGAGGCGTCCGAGCGTGACGGCGTGACCTACGTGGACGTGTGGGACCTGTTCGCCGGGCCCGATGGGACGTACTCGGAGTACCTGCCGGACCGCAACGGCGACGAACGGGACATGCGGCTGGACGACGGGATCCACCTCACGACCGCCGGGGCCTACCGGGCTGCCCGGCCCACGATCGCGCAGATCATGGAGGACTTCGACATCCCCGAACCGCCGGAGGACACGGCGTCCTGACGCGGCGTCCACAGGGCAGATGCTGC